>LSCF01000067.1 GCA_001577025.1 Fidelibacterota bacterium TCS55
GGTTTCTGAGCGGATAAAAAAGGAATATAGACCCTTTTAATGCATATCTCTGCTGGTATATCTCCAGAACGGTGGTCCACACGACTCATTGACCGTTTAGCTTATGCCCACGATGCCAGTATGTATCGTTTGGTACCAGAGGCTGTGGTTAGACCTGAATCTGAGCGGGAGGTGCAGTCGCTCCTTGATCATGCCAATGATTCAAAGACGTCTGTTACATTTCGAACCGGTGGTACCTCTCTATCAGGGCAATCCATAACAGAAGGTATAATAGCAGAGGTAATAAGAGGATGGGAGGATTATGAAGTACTAAATCAAGGGCAATCCATTAGATTGTCCCCTGGTGTGATTGGCGCCAGAGCAAATTTATACCTATCACCCTTTCAAAAGCGTATTGGCCCGGATCCTGCTTCCATTAATGCAGCACGAATAGGTGGTATTATTTCTAACAATTCATCTGGGATGGTTTGTGGTGTAAAACATAATGCCTACCATACCATGAAGCATATCCGCTTTATGCTGGCTAATGGACATATATATGATACGCGTAATTCGGAAGATTATGGGCGATTCGTTTCAGAAGAATCCACCTTGTCTGAAGGCATTTTAGCTTGTAAAGCTGAGATTGAATCCAAACAAGAATTGGAAAAAATAATTAGGGATAAATATCGTATTAAAAACACATTAGGGTATTCACTTAATGCGTTACTTGATTATAGACATCCCCTTGATATCTTCGCACATCTAATTATTGGAGCAGAAGGAACATTGGCTTTTTTCTCATCTGTTGAATTAGAAACAATCGATGATCCCCCCATTAAGTCCGCTGGTCTGGTGTTGTTTAATTCTGTAGAAGCGGCCGTATCTGCATTGCCCATTTTGGTGGACGAAGGTGCGGATGCAATTGAAATGCTGGATGATGCATCCTTACGAACAGCCAAGTATATGAAGGATGCCCCATATGATTACACTATGATTCAGAATCAATCGGCAGGATTATTATTTGAATTCCAGAAACATGATAGCGCATCGATTGCATCATTGAATCAAATCATTCCCCGCGCGCTGATTGCAGGAGGTGGTGAGTTGCCTTTAGGGATGACTGACAATCATAAGGCAAGATTGCAGTTATGGGATATTCGTAAAGGTCTCTATCCTACCGTCGGTGCAATGCGGGCGAAAGGCACCAGTGTAATTACTGAAGATTTATGCTATGATTATCGGGATTTACCGAAAGTGGTGCGAGAGCTCAAATCCATATGCAATCATTGGAAATATCATGATGCAGTCATTTTTGGTCATGCAAAGGATGGAAATCTCCATTTTGCTGCTTCCATGGATTTAAATAGTGCTGATGGCGCCAGTCGATTTGAAGGCCTATTGAATGATATGGCCGATTTAACAGTGGGTAAATATAATGGTTCTCTAAAAGCTGAGCATGGTACGGGTAGAAATATGGCTCCATTTGTACAATATGAATGGGGAGGAGATTTATATGATATTATGTGGAGAATTAAAAGATTGGCCGACCCAAACCACATTTTAAATCCCGATGTATTGTTGACAAAGGATGACAAACTTCACATCAAGAATTTGAAGCAAATGCCCATTGTTTCTAATGAAGTGGATCTTTGTGTCGAATGCGGTTTTTGCGAACAGGTATGTCCATCAAGTGGGTTGACTATGACCCCACGTCAACGCATCGCTATTCAGCGGGAAGTGGCAATGGGACATACCGATTCATCCGTACTTGAAGATTATGCTTATGACGGGGTCGATACATGTGCAACCGATGGATTATGTGAAATTGCATGTCCTGTCAATATCAACACAGGTTCTTACATCAAATCACTTCGTCAGGATGAACATTCATCATCCACCAATAGATTAAGTCTATGGGCGGCAAATCATTTCGATTTTGTTCAATCCATCGCTCGATTTGGATTGACAGTGGGAAAGGGAATGGAAGCACTTGTTGGCACTTCAGGCATGAGGGTGATTTCAAAAGGAATGCATCTCCTCTTCGGTACACCAAATTGGCATTCCAAAATGCCGACAGTCGCACCCAAATTCAATAGCGGAACTAAAGATCAAAATGCCAAATGGGTATATTATCCATCCTGCTTATCCCGAGTATTCTCAGGAGATAAATCATCTTCATTGATTGAACTAATGCAGGACATCGGAGAGAAGACAGGGCAAAGATTAACAATCCCAAATGACTTTCAATCTACTTGCTGCAGTCAGCCATTTTCATCAAAAGGTTATGCAGATGCAGCTGCTCTCATCCAAGAAAAAGCAATCAACCTATTGTGGTCATTCTCCAAAGAAGGTACATTGCCTATTGTCGTAGATACGTCACCCTGTACTTATCAATTTTTACGTCCCAATTCAAAATTAAATGCATCGGCAAAATCTAAGCTTTCACAATTAAAAATTGTGGATATTGTAGAGTATTTATCGAAATGTGTGACAGCTATTGATTTACCCAAACTCCAAAAGGATATAGCCCTGCACCCCACATGCTCAACTGAAAAAATGGGTGATACAGGATCAATGGAAATATTAGCGAATGCAATCACAGAAACTGTGCATAAACCAATTCATTGGGGCTGTTGCGGATTTGCTGGTGACAAAGGGATGAATACACCGGAATTAAATCAATCTGCTGTAAAAAGAGAGTTAAATGAAGTCGAAGGTATACCAGAGGGTTATTCAACCAGTAGAACATGTGAAATGGGTATGTCAGGAGAGGGTGACCCACATTATCGTTCGTTGGCTTATTTGGTTCATGAATATTTAAATCAACCTGTGAACTAACGCACTTGAGGTCTGCATATTCTATGGTAAATTCTGTTGAAAATTTTATTAAAAATACGTCATTTTTATGACAGGGAATCAAATCATATTATGATTAAAAGAATTACAATACTTTGCCTCATGTTTGTGGGGTCGATATTAATGGCCGAAACCATAGGTCGTGTCATGAAAGCCAATGGCGAAGTGCTGATTAAACCCATTGGTGGCGGAGCTTATTCTGTAGCCGTGAAGCCAGGACAGGCCATTGCCAATGGAGACGCCATTCGTGTAGGAGAGTCCAGTTTTGCCGTTGTCATATTCTTAGACGACAAATCCGTAGTGAAAATTCGCGAAAATACGGATTTCCAGTTTGTAGAAACATCCAACACTAGAAGTTTAATTATTGAGCAGGGGACCACTCTCCATAATGTCAATAAAGATAATCGAAAAAAAACGTATCGTGTTGAAACACCTGTATCCGTTGCATCTGTAAAAGGAACAGAATTTTCTGCGTTTCATGATGCCATCGCCGGTATTGATAAATTTGTGGGTAAAACAGGGAATTTTGAAGTATTTAACACCATTAGTGGTATGACCGTGAATGTTGGTGCGGGACAAAAAGCGGTTTCTAATGCCTTGGGCCAACTGATTCCTGCCCCGGCCCAACCCGGTGATTATCCTGAGGATCCTGAAGGTGATGTTCCAGATCAACAGCAAGAAGATCCCCAGGAGCCTGAAGAACCACAACAAGATCAACAGCAAGATACACAGAATCAGCGGCAGGATGAGCCAAAGCAAGACCAAACGACAGAAGATAAACAGCCAGAGCCGGAAACAACATCTGAATCTGCAGACACACAACCGGATCAGCCGCAAACCGGTGATACCCCCAAACCAAAACCAAAGAAACCATTGAATCTTGGATTGGGTGTAGGTTCTGCAACCATTGACGGGAAATTGTATAATCAAGTGGCGCTCCGTCCAGAACTATCCTTTGGGAAATTGGGAATCGGACTTGATTTGCCCATCTATATCGATAATGAAGGCAATATCCGCGAAGATGAGTGGGATGAAGCCTCAGATATAATCGACAAATTCCTATACATCAGTTGGGGACAAAAATCTGATCCATTCTGGTTCAAGTGGGGTGCATTGAATAATGTAACCTTGGGATATGGTGGACTGTTGGGCGGTTATTCTAATATGATGGAATTCCCCTCGGTACGAAAAGTGGGGATTAATACAGGAATAACCTTTGGCAACTTCGGTACAGAAGTATTTCTATCCAATATGAAGGAATTCACCCGAGGCGGTACTCTTATGGGGTTACGCGGAACGTATAAATTATCCGATGCAATTCCACTCACATTCGGCATGAATTTCATCATGGATATGAATCAATTCTCCGGTTTAAAAGATACGGACGACGATACATATCCGGATATTTTTGATGATTTCCCTGATGATAAAGATTATTGGAATGATACAGACGGTGATGGGTTAGCAGATAAAGATGGTGGTAACAAAGAACCAGATACCGGCTGGGATATTGACGCAGATGGTGACAATATTCTGGATACTGTTGATGGTGATGTGAATTTGAAACCGACCCCATTCAGTCTAAAAGATAATAAAGCCACGGCTCAAGGGTTTGCTCTGGATTTAGGATATCCTGTCATTAAGAGTATAGCCTTTAGTCTGGAAGCATATATGGAATACAATAAATTGATATTCCCGAAAATTAAGGGTGATACTTATTATAGCCGTAAAGCCATGGATGGTACAGGGATTACCGTTCCAGGTGTGCGGGCCAGCCTTTTCAGTTTCTTGAATGTGAGTTTCGAATACCGGATTAAACAAGGCTATTTCGCACCACAATTCTTTGACGGTAGTTATGATCTGTCTCGCGTAGTGGCTGAGTTCAGCGAATCAGGCACTGTCATCCGGACGAAAGAGCAAGTGGTCTTGGTGGATTCGTCTAATACATCCGGTATGTATGGATCTGCTTCAGCCAATTTATTCAACCTGTTAAGCTTTAATGCAGCCTATGCCAGCATGAAAGGTGACGGCGATACGGAATTCAATAGTTTTAATGCATTGATTAATCTGAATGCAGAAAAGATTCCTAAACTGAGTGTGGCACAAGCATACTATCAGCGGAATAACGATAAAAACCCATTTGATTTCTCCAACCCATCTATCAATACCATCTTTGGTTACAAGGTGGGATATGAAGTGAGTGGCGGCGTGAGTCTTATTTGGGATTTTCGTCAATTCTATAGAGACACGGGTACGGGTTTAGAACCAGTGAAACAAACTACTATCGAAACGGCATTTAATTTCTAATGAATGATAATCTCAAGACTGTTTATCGTTACGATTCCGGTGGAAAAGGATTTAGAAAAGCGGCACTCATTCTTATTGGGTTGGCAAGCGTATTGGCCGTACTTGGTGTATTTTGGATCCAATCATGGCTCTAAGGAGGTAAAATGAATATTTCGATCGAATATTGTAACGCATGAAACTACTTACCCAGGGCGGCCAGTCTGGCCACCAAGATTTTAGAAAAATATGGGAATGGTGTCTCAGGATTACAGTTGATTCCATCGGGGGGCGGTGTATTTGAAGTGACGAAAAATGAACATCTCGTCTTTTCGAAAAAACAAGAAGGTCGATTCCCTGAAATTGATGAAGTATTTGAGTTATTGGCCAAGCCAGTTTAGATATCTAGTCTATCCACTGTTCTTTGTTTTTTTGGTTGGGCAAGAACGGGATGTGGTGAATATCACGCGTCATATCGGCCATACATTGGATGCAGAAGAAAATCTCCACTATGATGTATTTACAGATATTCCCAACTTTGAAAGTGCCCAGTTTTTTGAAATTAACCCGGATCGATATGAAGCCCGAATCTCTTATGTGGAGTATACGGATACAAAAATAAGTAAACGGGCATTTACATTAAAATCATTTACTGCACTTCAATTTCGTCTCAATCAAATGCCCCAGATTACCGATGAGATTCGCGAATCATACCAAAAAAACCTGACTTATCTCCGCACAAAAGACATCCTCGAGAGTATCCCAACAGGCCAATATGTATCGGTAAAGCATATCAACGGTAAATGGATCAGGGGTACTTTATTATCCTTTAATAAAAACATACTCAAATTACAGACACCCTTTGCGGTAAAAAGTGTCCCCATTACCAAAATGGAACGTATTAACTATCGAGAAGAGATTATGAGCCGACCGGAATGGAAATTATCAATTTATGGAATTGCAGCTATCATGGGTTTGGGCATGATGGAATCTTGGAATCGACAGACGAACCCGGAGTGGGGACCTAAGTGGCATAATCGATTTATGGGCAGCATCTTCGGATTGGTAGCCGGGGCTGAGGTTTACGACACCTCAATGATATTATTATCAAAGAAAACTCAGTTTGGACTTACACCTGCAGAATTAGATAAATTACACCGTTGAAATACCGGAGATAATGTGCCAGAACATCAAAAAGAATTCAATCAAGACTATTTAGCTGAAAAGCTCCAAGCCATCGGAGACAAACTTGGAGATGCATATGGGGAACCCCTTATGGATGAACTCATCAATCGCATGGAGCGGACCGTGGCCCACTTTAATGAAGAAGTGGATGTAATGGTCAATACGCTCAAGAGTCGAACCAAAAACCAAAGGGGATTGTTGGCATCCATTCGTGGAGAAGATCCAAATGCTGAGCCAGTTGAGTTAAGTGATTTGGAGAAAAAACTGGAAGCGGATGGTGGTGGCGAAAAGAAGGAGAAGAAAAAAGAAGAAGCCGAACCAAAAAAGAAAAAGTTTTCTCTATTTAAGCGAAAAAAGAAAAAATGATATCGATCCGCAGGGGGAAGTGGGTCATCTGCATTATTTTCTTTCTAATATCCTCAGCATCCGTTTCCCAAGAATCCAATCAAAAATATACTGAATTTAAAGCACTCACCAAGCGTGTATACCACTTCACCAAGGTAGAATTCATCACGCCGGAAGGTGAATTCAATGATGCCATATGCACATTAGTTATTGAGAATTTGAAAGAAGAAAGTCCGCCCTATGTGGCCATTTATTATAAACGTGACAATTCGGATTGGTTTACGGAATCGCTTTATCGAAAGCGCGTCCGATACAGCTATAAAGATGGCATTATCAAATTAGACCGATCCAATTTCTGGGATTGGTATGAAGTGAATGAAATTAAAGTTGTGGTGATATATTAGGGGTAAGAACCCTTGCTTCCCGACAGAAAATTCGGGTAAATTTAATACTGTATATTTGAAAATTTGGTCGTGCTAGATGGGGAATTAGCGGTGCCCTGTAACCTGCAATCCGCTATAGCAGGATCGAGGCTTGTATGCGGCAAATGCTGAGCTTCGTACTCAAATTAAGTGGTGATGAAGTTTCAATTCTTCGCAATGGTTTTACACTAAACCCCGTCAGGACCGGAAGGGAGCAGCGGTAGGTGACTAGAATTGTGTGCCGGAGAACCTCTGGAATGGAGCTAACTGGTTCGGTGTATGTTGTCCCCAGATTTGTCAAGTTCGAGTGCACGACCATCCTTATTTGAGGAAACATGTCATACCAAGTCCTATCCCTGAAATGGCGACCCCAATCTTTTGGAGATGTGATTGGCCAAGATCACGTCACCCATACACTGATTAATGCATTTAAAAAAGATCGTGTTGCCCAGGGATATATGCTCACAGGACCTCGCGGGGTAGGTAAAACCACCACTGCCCGCATCATTGCCAAAGCCCTTAATTGTCCCAATACAAAAGATGGCGTCCCTTGCAATGACTGCAATAACTGTCAGGAAATAACGGATGGCAGAAATTTGGATGTGTTAGAGATTGATGGTGCATCCAATCGAGGAATCGAAGAAATTCGCAATCTTCGTGAGCAAATCAAATATGCCCCCATGAATGCGCCCTATAAAATTTTTATTATTGATGAAGTCCACATGCTCACCAATCAGGCCTTTAATGCATTGCTCCGGACATTAGAGGAACCGCCGTCTCATGGTAAATTCATCTTGGCCACCACAGATATCCATAAGGTGCCTTCCACCATTATTTCTCGTTGTCAGCGGTTTGATTTTAATCGCATTACAGAAGCCACCATTGGGGAGCAATTATCCACCATTCTCGCTTCAGAAAAAATTACAGCAGATGATGAATCCATCAATGCCATCGCCCGAAAGGCGGATGGGAGTATGCGCGATGGATTGAGTCTGATGGATCAAGTTATTGCCTATGCCGGTGAATCTATTAAAATTGATGATGTGTCCGCAGTAATCGGTTTAATTCCGCTGGATGTATATTTCGGATACTCCACGGCCATTATTGAAAAAGATGCGTCCA
>LSCF01000068.1 GCA_001577025.1 Fidelibacterota bacterium TCS55
TGGCACCGCATATAGTAGTGTTGGATGGGGATGAATTAAGCCCTGCAGAGAAGATCAGGATTCAATTACAAAATGAACCCACTCTTAGTGACGGTGCAATTTATTCCGTTTTACTCACAGGACGGGATTTGGCAGGGAATGAAAGTGAGCCCATCACTATTTCGGATATCCTTTACGATACAACGCCGCCTGAATTCACGAATACAACACCGGTAAGCGGTGATGCCCTGAATCATCAATCTGTTTCTTATACTTTATCTGAGACGATTCAGAAAGGAAATATCACATGGACCCAAACCGGTGGCGCCACAGATGAGAATAGTCCGCATGTTGTCATATTCACTGCAGATGAAATGGCTGAAGGGGACCATGACTCCTTTGTGTTATCTGCCATGCCCACGCTCCAAGATGGGGGCATTTATTTGGTTGAATTTATGGGTACAGATCGTGCTGGGAATCATGCGGATACGATTCGTGCTTTTGATGTCCTTTACGACTATACACCGCCGGAAATGATTATCGAATTTCCCTTACCGAGGACTATATCCAATACGACAAACATGACCTACACATTATCTGAAGATTTACATCAAGGGGAGTTTAAATGGGTATGGCTTGGCGGTGTGGATGATACATTGGCTCCGCACATAGCAGAATTAAATTTGGAAGAAATGACTGAGGGGCGGCATAGTGATATAGCCTTATCTGAAACACCTACAGTCGTTGAGAATGCACTATACACATTATCCTTCTCCGGTCAGGATCGTGCAGGGAATAAAACGCTACGGGCATTCGTACCGGGACTTCAATATGATTTTACACCGCCAACACTCACTTGGTATGCACCAAGGCCGGGAGATGCCGTAAACCATAAGAATGTATCTTTTGAGAACAGTGAATTGTTAGAAAAAGGCACTATATCATGGATATGGGTAAGCGGCGAACCGGATCCCGATTCTGTTTATGTCATGAACCTCACAGGAGATGAATTGAACAGGGATCCTTTTATGGATCAACCCATCGCCAACGCACCACCATTAGTGGATGGCGCCACCTATAATATTACCTATGTGGGCTTTGATCCGGCGGGGAATGAATCGAACCATATTCTCATCGAAACGGTGCTTTATGATGTTACACAACCTGAGATTACTATTCATTATCCACTCCATAAATCCATCTCCAATAAAAGCACAGTCTCTTATACGCTGTCTGAAGAAATTTACTCTGGGAATTTTAAGTGGCGCTGGTTGGGTGGAGAAGCTGATCCTTCTGCACCATATTCGGCCATCCTTACTGATGCAGAAAAAACCGTTGGCGAACATATGGATGTGGAATTGTCTAATAATCCAACTGTGGTAGAAAAAGCGCTCTATACATTGACTTTTTTAGGACAGGATCGGGCAGGGAACCGCACCAAACCTGCCTTTGTATCTGGATTGCAATATGACTTTACACCACCCGAATTGGCCATCATAAGTCCAAAAAATGGGGAGGCCATCAACCATAAGCAGGTGCATTACGAAAATAGTGAAATTTTAGAGACGGCCCAGATGATTTGGCGGTGGACAGGCGGTGCGCCCGATGCCAATTCTCCCCACACTGTTGAATTGAGTGGCAATGAACTCTTAGGCGGAAAATTTGGCCCCATGTCACTGGCACAATCTCCCAATCTTGTGGATGGAGCGGAGTACACGCTTCTTTATGTGGCATTTGACCCTGCAGGGAATCAAAGCGACACTGTAATTACGACGAAAATTCTGTACGACATTACACCGCCTGTAATTGCAATCACCTATCCGCAATCGGATATTTTTACCACCGAAACCCAAGTGCAATTCAACATTACTGAAGATTTATACGGTTTTAATATGGATTGGTTTGGCAAGTTTGCAGGCCGCCCTGATAATATTGTTTCATACAGCCACGATGGTGTCTTGAGTAGCGGTGAGTACAGCTCGGACAATTTATTCATCCCTGAGCTATCAGACGGGTTTACCTACACCATTACCCTCAATGGAGCCGATCGGGCCGGGAATGAAGCCATACCGGCTAAAATCACCGATGTACGAATTGATTTGACACCACCTGAATTCACTGATTTAATACCCACATCAGGGTACTTCATCAATCACATGAATTTTGGATGGTCATTATCTGAAGATATTGAGGAAGGGTCTATTTCATTTACCCATCCAAATGGAACCATCGAAGTGCCCTTGTCCAAAAATGAAATGGGATTGGGTACCAGAGAACCGAGGCCATTGATAAATGACCTACAATTGAATGATGGTCAGGAGTATTCAATTAATATCCGAGGAAAGGATTTTGCAGGAAACGAATCCGAAATTCTGTCCGTAAACCAAATTACTTATGACATTTCACCGCCAAGACTAGCCATGGGTAGACCTAGTTCTAATAGTTTTGTAAATACGCTGGACGTGGTGTATCAAACCAACGAACCTTTAACCTCAGGGCAGATGGTTTGGATTGATGCCAAAGGACAGTCCATGGACTTTGAGATTCGAAGCAACGATTTGACCGAAGGACGCCACACTCTGGTGGATTATAATGTGGAGCCCACTGAAGGTATTTCCTATTCGATTCTGATTAAAGGCACTGACAGAGCCACAAATGAAGGGGTATCCGATACCATAACCAATGTCATGTTTGATATAACCCCGCCCCAGCTTACACTTATTTCACCTCAACCAAATGGATCGGTAAATCATACAAAAGTATCCATCGATATTAATGAGGCAATTACCAGCGGATCGATCCGCTGGCAAACGATAGAAGGGAATGACCCCAATTCGCCTCATATTCGGCCCATCCCCGATGGTCAATTGGCAGGAGGTCGATTCGAAGATCTTGAAATGGCCACACCGCCAAATTTAGTCGATGGCGTCGTCTATGATATAACTATTGACGGGACGGACTTAGCCGGAAATAGGTCCAAACCCTTTACTATCACCAATGTGACCTATGATGTGACGCCGCCACAATTTGTGGATATTAGTCCTCAAGATAACGCATTCATCCGAGAAACAAATATTACCTATACACTGACAGAAGATTTGGAAACGGGAAAAATTTATTTTGATCACGTAGGGGGCACGGCAGATCCTAAAACGACCCATATGATAACTCTGGCAGGAAGTAAGAAGCAAATGGGTATAAGAGGAGGAAAATTGCCATCCTCGTTTATTAGTCTAGTTAATGGGGCGATTTATAATGTGCGATTTGAAGGGATGGATGCTGCGGGTAATGTCTCGCCAGAAGCCACGATCAAGCAGATTGTATTTGATAATGAGGCTCCGGTCATAACTGTGAGTGCTCCGACGGGGGACGGATACTTCAAAGATCCGAATCTTTATTACAATCTATCCGAAAAATTGGTATCCGGAACTTTAGCCATAGATCATGTAGGTGGCATGGCTGATGGTAAAGCACCCCATAACATAACATTGAATGAAAAATTCAGGAGTGAAGGTGAGAATCTTATTCCTTCCATTCCATGGGTGGATGGTGCCACTTATAATGTATCTTTTGATGGTACAGACCGGGCCGGGAATACGGCGAAATCGGTTCAATTGAAGAATATAACATATGACGTGACACCTCCGATAATAACTATTGATAACATAAGTAATAATAGAAGCATACCGGATAATACATTAAGTTATTCATTAAGCGAATATGCGGCAGAAGCCACCCTTGTATTTACCCATGTGGGCGGGGAATCCGATGCACGGTCTCCGCAAACTATATCCTTGACCGGCAATGAGCTGAATGGGGGAGTTTATATAAAGACATCCTTGAAAAATGGACCCGATTTGGTCAATGGTGCAATCTATGATATCCAATTTACCGCCATTGATCCTGCGGGGAATGAAGCTACCCCCATCAACTTGACCAATATTACCTTTGATAATCAATCACCCAAATTGTCTATCAGTCGTCCCATTGACGCAGAGCAGATCAAAACCACAATCGTCTCCTACATGAGCGACGAGGATTTGGCTAGTGGATATATGATTTTTACCCAAACCAGCGGCACCACCGATGTGAATTCTCCTCATCGTATTCCTTTAAAAGGGAGTAATCTCACTGCAGGTGTCCATAGCGATGTGGATTTGGGTATTACTTCACAATTGGCCGATGGGGGCCGATATGAGGTCACCATCGAAGCATATGATAAAGCAGGGAATATGGGTGAAGTAACACCCATACGAGATGTTTTCTTTGATATCCTTCCACCGGAACTGTCATTATCTGTACCGGCGAGCGGTTCCCATGTAAACGCAGCACAACTCACTTATGCCACATCAGAAGAAATGGGAAAAGGGCAGGTGGTTTTCACCCGATCAGGCGGCGCCAATGATCCCAATAGTCCGCATACAGTAGAACTCACGGGTAGTCGCCTCAAATATGGCGATCATATATCTGAATCATTTGATAATGATGTGACGCTCAAAGATGGAAGTATATACACTATTGAACTCTCTGGCGAAGATTTAGCCGGGAATGTGGCCGTTCCCGTTTCGCTCAAAGAAATTACCTATGACGTATCTCCGCCGGCTATTGCCATAACCTCTCCTGCCCCCAATGGATTTTATAACAAGATGATTACAGGTTTTACCTTAAATGAGCCATTGGTTTCTGGGCAAATTGTTTTTGATCGATCGGGTGGTGCCAGCGATAACGTAAGCCCCCATCGATTGGATCTAACTCTTGAACAGATGAAAACGGGTACACATATAGATATTCCCATCACTGGATTGGCCAGCAATGCTGTATATAGCGTATGGATTGAAGGGATAGACCGTGCAGGGAATGAAGGGAAATCCCCCGAAATAAATGGGATAACCTTTGATGATATACCACCGGAAATCGCCATCACCTCTCCGATGCAAGATGCATTCATCAATGCAAAAACAGTAGGACTAAGTACAAACGAAACATTATCAAAAGCGAAGGTGGTATGGACGTGGGTCGAAGGAAATGCCGATCCTGGCGGAACGCATGAATCCACATTGGTGGGTAATAATCTTCAAGAAGGTGCCTATACTGATGTGAATTTTAATCCTGCCCCATCATTGGTGAGTGATGCAAAATATAAGGTGGTTTTCCAAGGTACGGACCGAGCCGGAAATGCATCAACCTTTGAGTTGGGCACGGTCTATTTTGACGATCAATCGCCTGTGATTTCGGGAATATTCCCACCCTCTAATGGATTTACCAATCTAAATGAAATCAGTTATGAATTGAATGAGCCACTCACCATGGGTACCCTCACATGGACGCCAGTAGATGGATCATCCTTTACACCGACTGATATGGCCGGCAATGAATTGAACCCAGGGATATTTGCACAGGCAAAACTCCAAAATCAAACCGATTTAAAAGATGGTACTGCCTATAATATCGAAGTGTTTGCAGTAGATCGGGCCGGGAATGAATCCACCATGACATTAGCAGAAAATGTGAGATACGATAAGTCTAAACCAAAGTTCACTTCTGTATTTCCAACAACCAGCTCTCGTGTGAATTCGCAATTAATACAATGGACAGTGGATGAACCATTGGTCTCGGGTAAATACACATGGATTCATATGGGTGGCACCGCAGATCCGGCAGCGCCCCATTCATTTGATTTGACGCCGGAGGTATTGACCGCAGGATCATTTGATAATACATCCTTAGGGGATTTGAATTTAGTTGCGGACGCCATGTACCGCATTACCCTAGAAGGGACGGACCTAGCGGGGAATACAGGGAAGAAATTCATCATGTCCATTGTGTATGATGATAAACCGCCCACATTAGAGATTAAATATCCTGAATCGAATACGGCTGTCAACCATCTTGATGTGGCTTATTACATCGATGAAGGACTCAGTAAGGGGCAATTCGTTTACACACGCGTGGGCGGGCAACCGGATCCTAATTCGCCTGTGACCTTTGACCTGACAGGTGTTGAGTTAGAAACTATATTTGAATCACCCAAAATGCCGAAGAATCCGCCTGTGCTTAATGATGGCACGATCTATAACATCCAATTCGTTGGGGAAGATTTGGCCACGAATTCATCCAAATCCAATGTGGTTGATAATGTGAAGTATGATATTACACGTCCAGTCATTACGATTTATTATCCCACCAATAAATCAATTTTCCGTGGAACCGAAATAGATATTGAAATCAGCGAAGATTTGAAAGCTGGTAAAATGGTGTGGAGCCGTACCGGTGGACTGAGGGACCGAGTAACAAAACATAGAATTCCACTTTATGATCAGTATTTAACCGAAGGACGCCATGAAAAAGCAAAATTACCCATGGAGAAATCATTGAGCTCTAGTGTGGTTTATTCCTTAGGAGTAGAAGCACAAGATTTCGCCGGAAACCAAGCAGAGCCTGTATTGGTGGAGTTTATCGAATTCGTCCGCAATATGGCGGGGAATTGGTACTATAAAGGGCAAATCATTGAAGTTGTGTGGGTCTTTGAACCGGATGAAACCGGTTTAAAGGGGAACTTCATGCAGGGATTATCTTTGGGGACGAAGATCAGTGACCAAGAAAAAGGGCGATTCACGATCGATCTAAGCCGTAAACCATGGAGCATTACCTTGGATATGGATAACCCCGATAAGAATCGGATTAGTCTATTTGAGTTTAAAGATAACACCCATATTAAAGTGGTAACCGGCACGAGAAAACCATCGGGCATGAATGATGGCGAGGTGATGGAATATGAATGGCGCCCGGAATAGAAATTCATTGAATAGTGTGATGAAAAAATATAATTCATCTTTAAATTCGCCGGCTATTTTTACATGATTTTGGATTAGGAGAATTTTATTATGGCAAAGAAGCAAAAGAGCTTTGCAGAAAAAACATCATCTGGTGGTAATAAGGACCAGGTACACATCAAATTTGTAAAGAGCGTTCCATCAGACCGTGAAGGTTTTTGGCGTTTTAATGAATCAATGATTTCTATGGATAAAGGTCAAAACCTAGATGCAGCGCTGAAAAAGATGGAAGATGAAGCCAATATGGTGGATATCGAAATGCCTGAAGTGGCAGCTGAGGTTGCAGAAGCTCCCACAACTGATGAGGCTGCTGCAGAGGTACCTGCTGAAGAATCAGAGGAAGAAGTTGCACCTGAAGCAGAATTAGTTGAAGAAGAACCGCCTACAGAAGATGAGTCAGAAAAGACTGCAGAAACAATAGTAGAGGAAGAGCCTGTTAATGAAGAGGTGACGGATGATGCACCTGCAGAAAATTCATCAGAGGAGTCTGTAGAAACGGAAGTAGAGGAAGATGCTGCTGCAGAGATACCTGCTGAAGAACCAGTGGAAGCTACACCTGAAACCGAGGTAGCTGAAGAAGAACAAACGGAAGAACTAGCTGCAGAAGATGATTCAGAAGAGACTTCAGAAACAGTAGTAGAGGAAGAGCCTGCTACTGAAGAGGCGACGGATGATGCACCTGCAGACGATTCATCAGAGGAGTCTGTAGAAACGCCACCCACCGAAGAAGAAAAATCTAATTAATTTAAAATTATAATTTTTAATTAATAATTCTGGAGAGGTGGCCGAGCGGCTTAAGACGTCCCGCATGCTGCGGGATGTAGAAAAGCAATCCCTTTACTCATTGAAATGATTAATAGTGGTTAAATATTTTACCTACATATTGCAAAGTGAAAAAGATGGTAAGTATTATATCGGTTCAACTAAAAATTTAGACAAAAGGATAAATTCCCATAATCGTGGTTCAGTAGCTTCCACCAAAAACAGAAGACCTTTGAAATTGGTGTTATACGAAGAATTCAATTCGAGGTCAGGGGCGATTAAAAGAGAACGCCAAATTAAAAGTTATAAAGGCGGTGAAGCAAAAATAATAATGTTGAAATAAT
>LSCF01000069.1 GCA_001577025.1 Fidelibacterota bacterium TCS55
CATCGATAATTTCTGATTCTGACACGGTAATAATACCATCCACATGCTCTTGAATGATGGGAAATGTGATGGTGCCGATTTGGGCCCGAAGTCCATCGCAGATTGTATCAATGGTCTTGTTAGCCACAATTTCACCTTTTTCTAAAGATCGATAGGCATCATCAGCTTCTGAAGGCTCTGCCCCATATATTTTTATATCTGGATTGATACCTTTCGCCGCCAATAATGTTCCACTCAACAATCCACCCCCGCTAACAGGAGAGATAATCATATCCAAATCAGGATGGTCTTCTAATAATTCTTTTGTAGCAGTGCCTTGTCCTGCTATAATTCGTTCATCGTTATAGGGATGGACCACGGTTGCTCCCGTTTTATCCACCAATTCGTGGAGTACACGCTCACGGGAGGGTTGATCCGGTTCACACCATATCACTTCGCCCCCATTCCGCTCCACGTTATTCACTTTAATTTTTGGTGTATTGGTAGGCATAACCACTTTGGTTTTTCCGCCCCGTCTTGTTACTGCCATGGACAATGCCGCTCCATGATTCCCTGAGGATGTGGTGGCAACCCCCCGATCCATTTCATCTTGAGAAAGGCGTTCAACTGTATTGGTGGCGCCTCGAATTTTAAATGATCCTGCTTTTTGAAAATTTTCACACTTAAAAAAGAGGGATGCGCCACTCAAATCATCCAAACTTTTATTGGTTAATACCGATGTTCGATGAATAAACGGCCGAATCCGATCATGGGCCACCGCAATATCTTTCAGAGTTACCATGGCCGAATCTAAATTCGATTAGAAATAAAATCATATTCTTTAAGGCAAACTCATGAATAAAGACTCAAAACTTCATATGACCACGGATGAATTTCGCAAACAAGGCCATGAAATCATTGACTGGATCGCCGATTATTATGACCATATTGAGGAGTACCCTGTCCTTTCCCAAGTACAGCCGGGAGAAATACGTGCTTCCTTACCAAAACAGGCACCTGAAGAAGGAAAATCCTATGATAAAATAATGAATGATATGGACTTGATAATGCCAGGCATTACCCATTGGCAATCTCCCAATTTTCATGCTTACTTCCCCTGTGCAACCAGCGGGCCAGCTATTTTAGGCGACCTAATTTCTACGGGACTCGGCGTAAATGGTATGAATTGGGCAACCAGCCCTTCATGTACAGAAGTTGAATCACACGTACTTGATTGGATTGTTGATATGATGGATCTTCCAAAAGGATTTAAGACAGATAGTAAAGGTGGAGGCGTCATTCAAGATACAGCCTCTTCTTCAAGCCTCGTAGCATTGATTGCAGCTCGAGAAAAAATAACTAATGGCTTATCCAACGACGAGGGATCTAACCAAAGATTAACTGCATATACTTCCTCCCAATCTCACTCTTCTATTGAAAAAGCAGTGGGAATTTCAGGGATTGGAAAAAATAATCTCAGACTCGTCGACGTTGATGATACTTTTGCAATGCGACCCGATCACCTTGAAAGCTTAATAAAAGATGATCTATCAAATAATCGGTTGCCCGCCTACGTATGTGTAACAATCGCCACCACATCAAGCACTGCCATTGACCCCTTAGTGGCTATAGGGAAAATATGTAAAAAATATGGAATTTGGCTTCATGTAGATGCAGCTATGGCTGGTCCTGTCGCGCTATGCCCAGAATACCGTCATATACTTGATGGGTTGGAATATGCAGATAGCTATTCATTTAATCCCCACAAATGGATGCTAACTAGTTTTGACTGCAGCTTATTTTATGTCATGGATAGGGTCAAACTAATTCAATCACTGACAATCATGCCTGAATATTTAAAGAATGCAAATTCCCAAAAAGAAGAAGTATTTGACTTTCGTGACTGGGGTATTCCATTAGGAAGACGCTTCAGATCTCTAAAACTCTGGCATGTAATCAACTATTACGGAATTAATGGCCTGCAGGCCTACATCAGAGAACATATGGAAAATACTCAAAAGTTGAAATCTTGGATAGAGCAAGATAAACGATTTGAAATTGTAGCTCCTGTCCCACTAACCTTATCTGCTTTAGGCTTGCAGTAGGATAGAAAAACAGAGCATTACTTAATGCAATCAATAAGAGTGGACATGCGCATTTAACCCACACAAAACTCAATGATCAATATATTATTAGATTTTCTGTTGGTCAGCCCACTACCACGCTAGAACATTTAAAAAAGACTTGGGCATTTATACAAGAAACAACTGGAGAATTATAAAAAATACTAAGTTTTTTGCGCTAACTCCACAAGTACGCCTCCGGTACTCTTAGGATGGATGAAAACGACTTTGTATCCTTCCGCGCCTATACTCGGCTCATCAGAAATTATATGAATATTTGATTCTTTAAGTTCTCTTATTGCGTTATTTATGTCATCTACTTCAAAACATACATGATGAACGCCTGGACCCCGTTTATCTAAAAATTTGCCCACAGTTGTATTTTTCGCAGTTGGCTCTAGCAATTCGACTTTTCCCTTTCCGGTATCATATATATCTGTAATCACCCCCTGATCATCCACCAATTCAGTGTTTCTGTGGGGTATGTTCATTATATGCTTCCAAAAAGGTGCATCATTTTTGATGGCATTTACCGCTAAGCCTATGTGCTCAATACCAAGAATTTTCATAACCTAATCTATGGCCGTAAAGTGAAGTCACTCTATAACTAAATTAGATTTAATTCAGTTGAGTTTAGAGAAATTCCAAGCCCATTTTTTTGAGGCAATGTCAATTTACCACCCTCTACCGTAACACCAAGGTACGGATCATTACTAATTAATAGATTTCCGTCTAAATCTGCATAATCGACTAACGGAGACAAATGTGCGGCGGCAGTAATCCCAATCGATGTCTCTATCATACAACCAAGCATCACCTGCATATCACGTTCTCTGGCCATTTTTACCATTTTAAGGCCTTCATGCAGGCTGCCACATTTCATAAGTTTAATATTAATCCCATCGAAAACACCCTCTATTTCACGTATATCCTCTGAATTTAGACTATTTTCATCTGCAATCAGGGGTAAGGGTGACTTTTCCGTAATTCAGCAGTATCCTTTAAATTCGTTGATTTAAAAGGTTGCTCAACAAACTCGACATTGCGATCTGCAAGCCAATTGGACATTTCAATCCCAGATTCAAGGTCCCAGCCCTCATTTGCATCCACACGGATTAATTGATCCGTCTCCCTACGAATTGCATTCATGATGGCTTTATCCTTTTCTATCCCCATACCTAATTTTACTTTTAGAATATGGTAAGGTGCCCCCTCCTTTACTTTTTCAGGGATTAAATCCATATCCCCAATAGAAATCGTGTAAGACGTTTTGGGTGCTTTTGAAGGATCAGCACCTAAATATTCGTATAGGGGCATCCCTTCCTTTTGGCACCACCAATCCAGGATGGCCATGGAAAATGCCACTTCTAGGGATTTGATTCCTTTGCACTGGGGCAATACAGCATCTGAAATAGCGATGGGATCATCCATAGATTGCGGTAAAGAGATACCATCATCCAATACACCTGTTATATCGGATGTAAATTCATTATACCGTCCTGAAGGGGCTGCCTCCCCTCGACCAATTATTCCACCCTCTTCTAAATAGACAAATACAACATCGTAGTAATCATGAGTACTTCTAGAAATGCCAAAAGGATGATTACAATTAATACGGAAATTGGTGTAAGATAAATTCATTAGCGATCCGGCGAAGCAGCATGCCCTTCCCAATCTGGATCTGCCACACCGGTCCACCCATTTTCATTTTTCATAACTGCATGTATTCGGCCAAATCTTGCTTTTTGTCGCTTAACGGTGACTTTATGTCCCAAAGATGCAAAATAGGCACTATCGGCCAAGGTAAATCCATCAGAACCAGTAAATTCGATATCAATACCATTTTCGACAGGATGAACTCGTGGCATAGACATTGCAGATTCTAGAGAAGAACCCTGATCAATGATTCGGCTTACTACAGCCACAATCGATGAGGGAATTCTTGAGCCACCTGCAGCGCCAAGCCCAAGTATGGGTTGGCCATCCTTAGAAACCATTAATGGTGATATATGAGATGGCGCTCGGTCTCCCCCCTTTACTTCTCCTAAATACCCTCCAAGGGTTTGGGCGTGCACAAAACCTAGTCCTGGAGTAGCCACTTTAGACCCCATTGTGGTACCCACAGTTTGTGTCAATGCAACAATCATTCCATTTTTATCAACAACAGTTAAATGGGTTGTATGCCCAATAGGGGTGATATAAGATTCTGGAAGAGAATGCCAATTAACATAAGCCTGTTCATTATG
This sequence comes from Fidelibacterota bacterium TCS55, assembly GCA_001577025.1. GTDB lineage: Bacteria > Fidelibacterota > Marinisomatia > Marinisomatales > TCS55 > TCS55. The sequence goes on from LSCF01000069.1 coordinate 4,349, forward strand.
AACCTCAGCAGCACGTTTTTCCGCCCACTCTTTAGATGTAAGTCGATCTGCATCTGATAATGATTTTTGCTCCCTTCGATCCAAATACGCAGCCTCAATTGCATGAAATATACTTTCACCCCATACTTGATCATCCGTTAAATCATCAGCCAAAATTTCTAATATTTGAAGCGCTTCAATGGTGATTGCGCCAAATGCTGGCATCCACAGTGCAGTGAGATCGTACCCACGATAAGATCCGCTAACAATGTGGGAATCCATAGCCTCATATTCAGCCATGGCCTTCATAGATAAAACACCACCATTAGCCTGATTGTCTGCCACTAGTTTTTCGGCAATCCATCCTTTGTAGAATACGTCAGGACCCTCATCCGATATTGCCTCGAGTACTTTCGCTAAATCTTTTTGAACAAACCACTGCCCAGGAACCATAGGCTGACCGTCTTTATTAAGAAAATATTGGCGTGAACCAGCAAATTCATTTAATTGTTCATTAACCATACCCATTCGAATTGCTTCTCCATTAATGAGGGCATGCCCTTTTTCTGCAAGGTCAATGGAGGGTTTCATAATTACTGATCGCGGCAAGGTACCGTGAGAGCTCAATGCCTTTGATAATCCACGCACCACTCCAGGTACTCCTATGGATGGATATCCATATCGTTTTTTAGGTGCATTCTCATAGTCATAGTCGCTGGGAGCGGCCGTAGTGCCATCAATCCCATGGAACCCTGACTGAGGTGAATAAATTAGTATTTGGGTTCGACCGCCGATACCGCTCATAGAGGGCTCAACCACTGCCAGACTAAAAGCAGCAGCAACAGCAGCATCGACGGCGTTCCCTCCTCGCGACAGCATATCTACACCAGCTTTGGTTGCCAATGGATGAGCGGTGACAACTACACCGTTCTCAGAATGCCGCACTTTTTGTTTTGATTCAGGATACCCTTCTGTTTGGTCAATAATAGACCGGGTACAACCAAACCAAATCAAAAATAGGATAAAATTAATTCGTTTCATAAGTAAATCTCTTTCTCAATTGCATCAATAAAATCCATGTTACCAAACCGAACTAAATCGGTTGTTGCGAGATTAAATTCTTCGGCCGTACGCTGAATTTGAGCTTTGGCTTCTGATTCTGATAATTTAACGGTCAATAAATTGATCCCAACAAATTTGGATGCTTTAAAATGCTTCATCAGGTCAACGTGAAGATCCATGACAAATTTCATGGATGCCATAGGGTAATCGGTCACATCTTCTGGCCGAGTCGGGTCATGGGTCATAATCATATAATCGGGCATAGCTCCATGTAAAAGGCCCAAAGTCACACCGGCATAATATTGATTGGTGAGCGATCCTTGCCCTTCTACAATGACCAATTCAGTATCAGACGGAAGTTGATCGATCTCATGCTCTATTTCTCCTGACATGAAATCGGCTTTGACCGCATCGATGGGTATACCAGCATCACTGAGAAGAATACCAGTTTGCCCTGTACCAATAAATTCTACCTTCCTCCCATTTGATTTCATTCGCTCTGAGATTTCCCATGCTGTGGTCATCTTCCCAGTATCACAATCTGTCCCAACGATCAATAAAACAGGGATTTTCCGTTTACGCCATGAGCCTTTAGAAAAACGAGGCGGATCCGGCGGACGTCTAAGGTCGGTCATGGTAACATGATTTGCACTTGCCAATTCCTGAAATTCTTTGTCATCACCTAGGAATTGATGCATCCCGCTAAAAATATCACAACCATAGTTTATGGCGTCCACTACTTCAATACGATTTTCCGGACTGATAAAGCCTCCTTGTGACGCATTACCAATCACTAATGTATCTGGATCCAAATTCTTACATTCTTTAAAACTGGTGACCACAGGTGTATTGCCGCCATAACCCAATTCATCATTAGATGTAATTCCTGCTTTGGTTTGATCAATGATGGCCACAACCTCATCAGGTCGATACCGAAGAAGCATATTCCCAGTCTTATTTTTGATATAATTAAATGCACCGTGGCAACAAATAACTATTTTTTTCCGTTTATTCACCATTTTACGATTTAATTTTTTTGATATGTTTTAATTTCTACCCCTTAAAAGAGAAAAGATCTCCCTCCAAAAACCATTGAATATTAACAAAATGAAAAATATTTTACACTTTAAATATTATGGAATCTTGTCACTATTTATTTTTTCATTTTGGCTTGGATGTGAAGATAATATCGAAAAAAATGAACAAGAAAATGGACCTAAGAAATTAATCTCTTTTGGAGTCAGCAGTTTTTCCTTCGATAAATACGAACCTCTGTCCCATAAACCAATCGAAGTCCACGTTTATCTTCCAGATTCAGTAAAAACAGACCTTCCAATTATGTTTGTTATGCATGGTGCCAGTAGGAATGCCCAGGATTACTGCTTTACATGGGTAGCACATGCTAAGAAATATCAATTTATTACTGTATGTCCTGATTTTTCTGAAGCAATGTATCCTGGATCGGAACAATATAACTTGGGCGGTATGCAGCTAAATGGCATATGGCAAGATTCAACAAAATGGGCCTATCAATACATTGAAGCAATCTTTCAATTTCTAAAAAACGAAAAAGTATCTACTGTAGAAAGTTATGGGCTTTACGGGCACTCTGCTGGATCACAATTTGTACATCGACTATCCTTATTTACAAATCCCAAACATGCATCTATCATTATATCTGCCAATGCAGGTTGGTACACAACCACGGATTTTGATGAATCCTTTCCTTATGGACTAAAAGATAGCCCACTTACCTTAGAGCGTTTAAAGAAAAAATTTGAATTGCCCCTGGTTATTTTATTGGGTGAGGATGATAACGACCCGAACCATTCTTCTTTAAGGAAGACTGAAGAAGCTATGCGTCAAGGGAAGCATCGTTTTGAAAGAGGCCACTATTTTTTTAACACAGCCCAGGCCATGGCTGATTCTTTAGGTGTCGAATTTAATTGGATATTGGATACCGTTCCTGGTGTGGGTCATTCCAATATGGGGATGGCACCAAAAGCCGCAAAAATATTCTTCGATAAATTAAAGGATTAGTATTTCAAGTTTCGCTTTAAGTGTCGTTTGTAATATATATCAGTAGCGGAAGTAAATGAACTCGAAAAACTTGACCATGTAGATTGATTCTCCCTGATACCTGGCTTGGGAGCTTCCACTTGTATGGCACTGATCAACCCCCCATTTCTTGATCCATGACGAGCCGTATTATACCCCCCTGAAAAGTATCGCATTCCTCCTGGGCCTGGGTCATTGACACTGGGTACACTTTTGAATCCTAGACTGTCTAATAGTGTACCAAAACTATTCGGCCCTCTTAAAACCTCAATAAATGAGTACGAGGATGAATCTACTAACATTCGGATGCTAGATTCATTTTTGAATGTATTTGTATTTAAAACTTCATCGG
>LSCF01000007.1 GCA_001577025.1 Fidelibacterota bacterium TCS55
CTGCCATTCCGGTTCGCCGCCGAACCGGAAATACTCTTCAATAGCTCTCGCGGAGGCCCACTCGCCCCGCTCTGCGGCATATTCAACCAGCAATTTAACCACATTGGGCATCTCGTATACTTCGCCCGGTTGCATCATCAGCATCCGGTCATCCCATTCCCCGCAACGCGATGTCCTAACCGGAAGCAAGAGCTTCCATTCCCATGCCATCAACAGCACATCCTCGGCATCCTCTCCGGCAATTGTTTCGATCGATTCGTAAGTGACCGTGCCGGATTTGCCGGCCTCGGTCAGAATTCGCGCCAGCCGGTTCGTCCCTTCCCCGGGGCCTGCGACGTCACTCAGTGCTCGTTCCAGGGAACACATCAACTAACCAAGTTTCCTTTCGAGCGAGCTCAATTTGCCCTGCATACTTAGCGGTTTATCCCGCCGATCGTCAATTCGAATCGTCGTCACCACTCGTTGAACGTCGTCATTGAATGCCGTTTCGTGCATTTTTTGAACCGCTGCCAGCACCCTGCTCAAATCGCCTTCAATGATCGTGCCCATAGCCGTGGATTGGTATTCGATATCCGTTTCGCCTTGAAGCGTTTGAAGCGCCCGCGCCACATGCGAGCTCACTGAAGGACTTCCGGTACCCAGCGGCACCACACTCACTTCGACAACTGCCATAGCTCTCTCCTTATTGTTTCCATGTCACCAGGGAATCCAGTTCTTCGCGACCGCTCCGGAAACGGTTGGCAGGCAGGGACCAATCGGGATAGCCGATAGCGATGGAGACAATGAGCCGTTTGGATTCCGTAATAGCCAGGGCCTTTCTCAACGCATCGGGGTAGAAGATAGTATCCTGCTGAATGCAGGTCCCGAGGTCGAATTCGAGCGCGGTCAGGGCAATGCTCTGGGTTACGATTCCCAGGTCGACTAATGATATATGATGCTGCGGATTGAAGATCGCTTCATCCGCTATGATCCAGATCGCCGCCGGCGCATCAAAAAACCTCTTTCCCTTGAGTTGCCACTCTTTGCGTTTGGGTCGGTCGTTGCGTTCAATCCCGATTGTGCTGAACAGGTCTCGGGCCAGGGTCGATTGGCGTTCCCCGTAGGATTCCGGAAATTCGTTCGGTGGGAGGGCCCGGAAATCCGGGGCAATCGGTGCGCCCTGTTCGGCCTGTTCAATATTGACTCGTTTGGCCGTCTCCAGTGACGGCCCGGTCAGCACGATAAATTCCCAGGGCTGGCAGTTGGTCGCCGAAGGCGCCATGCGGGCGATATCGAGAATCCGGCTGAGCGTCTGCTGAGGTACCGGAGCCGACGTGAACCCGCGGATACTCCGTCTGGACCGGATCGCGTCGATAAGCTCCATGTGATTCCCTCTCCGCTGCCTATTCTATCATAAACAGAAGGACGAATCCGAATATATCAACAGGTGGCTATCAGCGGTCGGCCTCCACCTCCTTCCGTGAGGCGAATCGACGGAAATATCTTTCCCTTTTTGATGCTGACTGCAACCGGCACTGGTGACTGCCCCCTCGATTTTTTAAACGATTGGTGAAGGAACTCGCCCCCTTTTCTTTTCCAATTCTTCCAAATCACGGAAGCCTTCAATTCCAGCACGGTCAAATTCAATACGCTTGTTGGTGAAAATATAATCTTCCTTCCAGAATTTGGTTTTCTTTATTTCTGGTTTTGTCTATTGGATTGTCAATTGCAGAAGATAAACTTCCCTTTTCATTAAGTGTTTTGAGTGATTTTTCCTATTCATCTGAAGATTCTGCTTTTCGGTCCACTGGGCTCGAATGGGTGTCCATGGGAAAACTGGGTAAACAAACAATGGTGATGGCTTACCTGCATAGTCCAATAAACGGTACACCTATGGTTGAAGAAGTTTTTGTGGATTATAAGAGTTCCAAGCAAGTTAAGGTAGGATATTTTCGCCCGAATATCGGTTGGCTGAATAAAGCCCATTTCCATACATATAATTTTATTTCATCACCACAAGGATATCGTCTATTAATGGGTGAAAATCATTGGGCATCTCTTGGTACTTCAGCTGGAATATCTTTACCATTACCATGGAAAAGTGAAATATCAGCTCAATTATTGAATAATCACTTTGGAGAAGTGGAGATAGAGGATGGCCATAGTCATGGGATTATCTTATCCGATTCATTGCGACAGGGCATGGTTAGTGGAATTTCTTCCGTCCATTCATTTACATCCATTTCACATGGGACCATAACTCTCAAAGCCAGTACACTATCTGGACGGTCAAAAAAATTGCAAGGATTGGCAATTCAGTGGAAATATAAAAATGATCCTTACCGATCGTGGATCATCCAAGGGGAGTATCTAAAAGGTGATATATCTGATTCACATCATGGAATTTCTTTTCATCCTGATGAGGAATTAAATACGGCTTATATTCTTTTGGGTCGTCAGTTTAATAAAAAACTACATTTAGGTGTGTTAGTGGACCAATGGGCATACCGTTTAAAATCAACTAGTGGTTATTCAGCAGCAATATATTTTGCATTTGCTCCTATAAATGACAGCTGGGTGATTAGAGGAAAAATTGTTAATGAACTTGATTCACAATTAAAAGGGGTCATTCAGTTCAATTGGGCGTTAGGGACCCATAAGCCACAGCGTTATTAAAAATAGAACAAATTGTCCATTCATGGGTAAATTCAAGCATGCTTAAACGCACCATATCTATCGGATTGGTTTTGATTATGGCATTCGCCATGGCAACACCCCTATTACATATCGACTGTGATATGCCTTGTTGCGAGGCTAAAGAAATGACTTGTTGTGACAAGGAAAAATCTGTCAATAAAGCAAAAGAATGCACCATGAGAAACGAGTCCTGTGAGCATTCCCAGTTTGTTCCAATCGTTTCCGGTCCTAAATCAAAACAAAAATCCGCCCAAGTTGACATGGATAAAACAATCTGTTCCATGAAAACAGATGCGCCCAAATGTCAACTTTCCAAAAAAACGGTTTTTCAAAGCCAACCGTCTGATTCCCAGGCGAAATTTTCTCTCCCGCTCCGATTATAATATTATCCTGACCTAGGACGATTGCGTCCATTACTAGGGATCCGTACGTCTCGGATCTATTAATTCCATTCAACAATAAGGATAATTATGAACCTTTTTATAAGACAACAAAACCATATTAAATCGCTGATCATTTTAATGATCAGTTCGACTACTCTGATGGCATTTCAGGGTGATTTGGACATCTATATTCAAAAGGCGCGGGAAAATAATCCTTCCTTAAAACGTGCCAAAACCCAGTGGCAATCGGCCGAAGTCAATATTGCCGCTGCCAAAGGATTGTCTAATCCAACCGTCAGTGTGGGTTACTTTTTGGAAAGTGTGGAAACAGCCGCCGGTCCCCAACAGTATAAAATAGGCCTCATGCAAAAATTTCCTTTCCTTGGTAAACGGAAATTGCAGGGAAAAATTCAGGCTTCAAAAGCAGAGACTTTCTATTTTAATTATGTAGTTCATCAATTAAAGCTTGATCATGCAGTGCGGTCAACCTGGTATGATTATTACTACTTAGCGCGAGTCACGGAATTAACAGTCCAAAATTTCAAACTAATTCAAAATTGGGATGGAGTGATTCGTTCCAAATATGTGACAGCACGGACCGGTCATCCCGATTTGATCAAAACCCAGATTGAACTTATCCAGCTCGAAGATGAGTTATCCACATTAGAAAATAAAAAGAAACCCATTCTTGAACGATTTAGAACCCTGGTGAATGATCCATCTATGACAGATATTGTAGTGCCGGACTCGCTGGCTTTCGAATTGGGTAAATCAGACAAATCAATCATTCAACGCCAAATCTTGAAAAACAACCCCAATATCTTAGGCGTTAAAGCAGCCATTGAAATGGAAAGGGCGAAAGTCAAGCGATCAAAATTGAATAGAATGCCAGATTTTGGTTTGGGTGTAGAATTAATCGGTACAGGTGAAAAGGATGGTAGTTCCGTCAGTGGAAAGGATCCGCTAGTGGCGAAACTTTCTATTGATATTCCCATCTGGATCAGAAAAACGAATTCAGAAATTACATCGGCAAATTATACGTTGACTGGCACTGAAGCCCGGGCAGAATCCATACAAAATGAACTAAGGTCAGAATTGGAGATGGTTTTATTTGATTTGGATGAATCCAGCCGCCAGATTCGTTTATATAAAGACATTCTCATTCCAAAAGGGCTGGAATCACTGAGCGCATCTGAAATCGCTTATCGGGGAGATAAGATTGAATTTATTTCCCTGGTGGATGCACAACGGCGTTTACTTCAGTTCCAGATGAAGTATGAAAAAGCGGTGGTAGATTATTTAAAAGCAAAATCGAAATTGTCTGTTTTGACAGGGGAGAAACAATCATGAATTTGAAACAAATTTTTAAAGATAACCAATTGACCATCGGATTGGTATTAATCGCCTTTTTATTGGGTTCATGGTTTACGGGCGGCAGTTCTACCTCTGAAAGTGTCACTCATAGTACTCACAGCACTTCATCCCAAGCGTGGATATGCTCGATGCATCCAAATGTGCAATTACCTGAAAAAGGCCAGTGCCCCATTTGCTTTATGGACTTGATTCCATTAGAACGTACTGGGGGCGGATTGAAGCCAAATCAATTATCCATGTCAGAAGATGCAGTAAAGTTAGCCAATATCGAAACCGTGGCCATATCATATGGTAAAGCAGAAATGGACATTCAATTATCTGGAAAAGTGGTTTACGATGAATCCAGAATCGGGAATATCACTGCTTGGGTTCCGGGTCGCGTAGAAAGGATGTTTGTGGACTATACAGGCATCACGGTGAATAAAGGGGATCACATGATCGAACTCTACAGTCCGGATCTGTATGCAGCACAGGAGGAATTGATTCAAGCGCGAAAATTAGTTGGTACTGGTTCATCTCAATCCGCTTCATATCAAAAATCTATGGAATCAAATTTGTTGGCAGTGCGGGAAAAACTTCGCCTAATGGGGTTGGTGGATGAACAAATCAAGGCCATTGAAATGGGTGAAACGCCCTCCGATGTGGTTACAGTTTATAGTCCTATGTCCGGCGTGGTGATTCAAAAAAATAGTGTTGAAGGTGCCTATGTAAAAACGGGTACCAATTTATATACCATTGCCGATTTGGACAAGGTATGGGTCATCTTGGAGGCTTATGAAACCGATCTGCCGTGGTTGGCATTCGGGCAGGATGTATCCTTTACCACAAGCGGAATTCCCGGGAAGACATTTATGGGAAGAGTCATATTTATTGATCCGATAGTTGATGAGAAGACCCGAACCGTAAAAGTACGTATCAATGTTGCCAATCCGGATGGTGAATTGAAACCGGGTATGTTCGTTCACGGTACGATTCATGTGTCTGTTGGTGGTGAAGGTAAGGCAATTAACCCGGAATTGGCCAATAAGTGGGTGTGCCCTATGCATCCAGGAGTGATACAAGATTCGCCAGGTAGTTGCCGTGTATGCGGGATGGATTTGGTCAAGTCTGAATCTATGGGTATTGTGCATAAACCGGGGCATCGCCACGAGAGTTTACTTGTACCGGCGAGTGCAGTATTAAAAACAGGTGAACGTGCAATTGTTTACATAAAGATCTCCGGAGTCGAACCGACCTTTGAGGGGCGCGAAATTGTTTTGGGTGTTCGTGTTGGCGATGCCTATGTAGTCAAATCTGGACTTTCCGAAGGAGAAGAAGTGGTTATGAAAGGCAATTTTAAAATTGATAGTGCCATGCAAATTTCGGCAAAGCCCAGTATGATGAATGGCAGTCCCGATCTGGATATAGTGAAACCATAATACACCAACATTGAGATAATCATGATAGATAAACTTATTCAATACTGTCTAAACAATAAACTTGTGGTCGGAATATTTTTAACCGCCATAGTTGTTTGGGGCATGATGGTGGCACCATTCGATTGGCATTTGGGTGCTTTACCCAGAGATCCGATTCCCGTGGATGCGATCCCTGACATCGGTGAAAATCAGCAAATCGTTTTTACAAAATGGGTAGGCAGAAGTCCCCAGGATATTGAGGATCAAGTCACTTATCCGTTAACGACTGCATTGTTGGGATTACCTGATGTAAAAACGGTTCGTTCATTCTCCATGTTTGGTTTTTCCACTATTTATGTCATTTTTAATGAAGATGTTGAATTTTACTGGTCCCGATCACGAATCCTTGAAAAGCTGAACTCACTTCCCACCGGTACATTACCTCAAGGCGTTCAGCCAGCCTTGGGGCCGGATGCAACTGCATTAGGACAGGTATTTTGGTATACCCTCGAAGGCAGGGATGAAAAGGGAAACCTTACCGGCGGATGGGATCTTCAGGAATTGAGAAGTATCCAAGACTGGACGGTGCGGTATGCACTTCAATCTTCAGAAGGGGTGGCTGAAGTGGCCTCTATTGGTGGATTTGTTAAGGAATATCAAATAGATGTTGATCCCATTGTCATGCGTGAACATGGGGTGCAATTGTCTGATGTATTTAATGCAGTGCGCCAATCCAACCTGGATGTGGGTGCCCGGACGGTCGAAGTCAATCGTGTGGAATATATGGTACGGGGGTTGGGGTTTATCAAATCATTAGAAGATATAGAATACACTGTAATTAAATCTCGAAACAATGTACCCATATATATCAAAGATGTGGCCCATGTGGCTTTAGGACCCGCATTGAGGCGCGGTGTGCTGGACAAGGAGGGGGCTGAAGCAGTTGGCGGTGTTGTGGTGGCACGATACGGAGAAAACCCCCTGGCTACGATTAAACATGTGAAAGCTAAGATTAAAGAAATTTCACCAGGCTTGCCCGAAAAAATCCTTGCAGACGGTACCAAAAGCCAAGTCACCATTGTTCCATTTTATGACCGAACAGGTTTAATCAATGAAACATTTAATACATTAAACCATGCCCTGAGAGATGAAATCCTGATTACCATTATTGTGATTATGATTATGGTGATGCATTTCCGAACATCTCTATTGATTTCAAGCATGTTGCCATTGACCGTTCTCATGGTATTTATCGGGATGAAATTATTCAAGGTTGACGCCAATATTGTGGCCCTTTCGGGCATTGCCATTGCCATCGGAACCATTGTGGATATGGGAATTGTGGTCACAGAAAACATATTAAAACATCTTCAGTCGGCCAAAAAGAAGGGTAAAAATGTTATTTTTAAGGCCGTGTCCGAGGTGAGTGGGGCAGTGGTGACGGCCGTGTCTACAACTGTGATTAGTTTTTTACCTGTATTCACCATGATTGGAGCCGAAGGAAAACTGTTTAAGCCATTGGCCTACACCAAAACATTTGCTTTGGTGGCCTCGGTCATAATTGCTTTAACCGTTTTACCGGTTCTGGCCAATTGGCTTTTGCGGATGAAGAAGAAACCATCCTTTATAAAAACACCGGAATTATTTCAGCGAATCCCATGGATGGGCAATGGATTGGTCATTGCCATCGGCGTTATAATTTTAGCCATGACGTGGATGCCCCTGGGACTGCAAAAAGGATTTTTTCTGAATATAATTTTCGCCGCCGCTATCGTAGCCATTATTATGGGTGGCGTAACGGCCTTTACCCGGGTCTATCCCAAAATATTGGCCTGGGCTCTAGAGCATAAATTAAAAGCCATATTCTTGCCGGTTTTTGTTACAGTCTTCGGATTGGTTGTTTGGCTGGGGTTTGACGCATTCACAGGGTGGATGCCGAAATTCATTCGATCTTCCCGACCCATGACGGCTTTAAACCACGCCTTCCCGGGGTTAGGGAAGGAATTCATGCCACCACTGGATGAAGGGGCATTCCTCTATATGCCCACAACCATGCCACACGCCGGTATGGAAGAATCCATTGACGTACTTCAAACCCTAGACAAGGCATTGTATTCGGTCCCTGAAGTGGAGTCGGTGGTAGGCAAAATTGGAAGGGTGGATTCACCGCTGGATCCGGCTCCATTAAGTATGGTGGAAACGATTGTGGCCTTTAAACCTGAGTATGGTGTGGACCGGAGAGGGAAACCATTTCGCCAATGGAGGAGTCATATTAAATCATCCGAAGATATTTGGGATGAACTGGTGAAAGTGGCCCAAATCCCAGGGACGACTTCCGCCCCAAAACTCCAACCTATTTCAGCAAGATTGGTCATGCTCCAATGCGGGATGCGGGCCCCCATGGGCATTAAGGTGAAAGGGCCAGATTTAACTACTATAGAATCTTTTGGATTGGCATTGGAAAATCTTGAAAAAAGCTCCTGGCGTAAAAGCAGACATGGTTTTTGCTGACCGAATTGTGGGTAAACCCTACCTTGAAATTGATATTAATCGAAAGGCCATCGCCCGCTATGGTATTGCCTTAAAACAAGTGCAGCACGCCATTGAGGTGGCGGTGGGCGGCATGCCCATAACTATGACAGTAGAAGGCCGAGAACGGTATCCGGTTCGGGTGCGCTATATGCGCGAATTCCGCGATGAAATAGAATCCTTGGATAAAATATTGATTCCAACACCCAAAGGTGCCCAAATACCCTTAATTCAGTTAGCGGATATAAATTATGTTCGCGGTCCTCAGGTGATTAAAAGTGAAGATACCTTTAAGATGGGTTATGTCCTTTTTGATAAACAAAGCGATTGGGCAGAAGTGGACGTGGTGGAATCGGCACAACACCATTTAAATGAACGGATCAAAAGTGGTGAGTTGGATGTGCCTGATGGGGTGAGCTATGCATTTGCCGGGAGTTATAAAAATCAAATACGCGCATCAAAAAAATTAGCCGTGGTTCTACCGCTGGCTTTGGTATTAATATTTTTAATCCTATTCTTTCAGTTCAATAAGGTATCCACAACATTAATCGTAAATATTGGAATTTTTGTAGCATGGTCCGGCGGGTTTGTCATGTTATGGCTTTATGGACAGAGTTGGTTTTTAAACTTCAGTATGTTCGGCGAAAATATGAGAGATTTATTTCAAATGCATCCGGTGAATTTGAGTGTGGCTGTGTGGGTGGGATTCTTGGCATTATTCGGTATTGCTAGTGATAATGGCGTTATTATCAGCACCTACTTGGATCAGAGTTTTAAGGAGCGAAAACCTCGTACCATACAAGACGTGAGGGAAGCAGTTGTTTTTGCAGGAGAAAGAAGAATCCGTCCAGCCATGATGACGGCAGCCACGACAATTTTAGCTTTAATCCCGGTTCTCATGTCTACTGGTCGCGGTGCCGATGTGATGGTGCCAATGGCCATTCCCTCATTTGGCGGAATGATTTTTGCCATCCTAACCACTTTTGTTGTGCCCATTCTTTACGCTTGGTGGGCAGAAAGAAAAATGAATATGAATCATGCGGAAGCAAACAAGAAAAAACCCAGGTAACCAAAAGGTGACAATAAAAAGACCCTTAATGAAATCCGACAAAGATGGGAATATGGATACGCGACTATTTACGGGACCAATTGCTGCGCTATTTAGAAAAGGAATTATGGCGCGGATAGATGTAAAATTCCCTGTGAATAAATCGGTAGATAGAGCCAGTTTATCGAAAGGGGTTATTGTACAAACCGGAATCGGGTTTGTATTTTAATCCAAAACAAAAATGAATAATTTTGAAATAAGGAAAATAAAATGAAAACAATCATCAGTATATTGGCTGCCGGTCTTTTGATCAGCTGTAGTAGCGATACCAAAACAGCAGAATTAAAATTAGAATCCATGCAATGCCTGATGTGTTCGCTTAATATAGAAGATGCAGTGGCAGAATTAGAAGGGGTTAAAAAGGTGGAAGTCGATCTGAAAGGCAAAAAAGGGAAGGTGACTTACAAAGCATCCCTGATTGATATGCCCGCCATAGAAAAAACCATCACATCTATCGGCTATAGCGTTAATGATAAAAAAGCAGACCCTGAAGCATATTCCAAATTGGAAATCTGCTGTAAAGCACCGGAAGATCAGTAATTAAATATGTAGAGACGCAGTACAATGCGTCTCTATAAACAAATCATGAAAAAAATCACACTCCTATCCTTATTCTTATTGGGGTGTTCAACGCCGGAATTTTCGAATCCTACAGTGGCCGATGGCAGTCGCTACCCCCGTGTCGCACCGACAGAGGAGGGCGGCCTTCTTATGTCCTGGTTTGAGAAAACTGATTCAGTAAACTGGGCATTAAAATGGTCCGAATTTGCTGATGAAGAATGGACAGAAGCCAAGACCATTACATCCAATGAAAATTACTTTGTGAATTGGGCGGACTTTCCATCCATCTACCATTTTGGCGGCGACACGATCTCAGCTCATTGGCTTCAAAAATCCGGAGAGGGCACTTTTGATTATGATGTTACAGTGGTGAGATCCACAGATCGCGGTGTCACTTGGTCAAAACCCCAAGTGCCTCACCGTGACGGCGTAAAAGGGGAGCATGGGTTTGTTTCATTTTTTAGGGATATGAGTGATCGCCTTGGCTTGGTCTGGCTGGATGGCCGTGAAATGAAACCAAGTCATGATGGCCACGGTTATGGTGCCATGAATTTGTACCAAACTACTTATGGAAATGGTGACGAATTCAATTGGGAAATGCGGCTGGATGATAAAATTTGTGAATGCTGTCCCACATCTGCAATTCGAACGGATAATGCACTAATCTTGGCTTATCGGGATCGTTCAGATGAAGAAATACGGAATATTAATATTATTCGATATGCCAATGGCCATTGGTACGAATCGTACCCGGTGAATGATGATGGATGGAAAATTGCAGGATGCCCCGTTAATGGCCCCATGCTGGCATCTCATGAGAATGATGTGGCCATCGCTTGGTACACGTCTCCCGATGCAACACCGACCGTAAATGTGGCTTTTTCTAAGGATGAAGGTGCATCGTTTGAAGCACCTATTCGTGTGGATCTAACTCAACCCATTGGCCGCGTGGATCTCATTTGGCTGAATGAAAATGAAGTCATGGCCAGTTGGATTGAGTCAGCAGAAGAAACCACCAATATTGTTTCTGCAATTATTTCTAAAGATGGAGAAGCGCAACAACCGCGGATCGTTTCTGAGATTCAGCCGGGACGTGTCTCAGGTTATCCTCAGATGGAAATGGTGAATGATCAATTATTCTTCGCTTGGACAGAAGGGGGCGAAGATGGCGGTGTAAAATCGAAATGGGTCCCCGTTTCTGCTTTTCGATAAAATAGCCCTTTCTATACTGTCGGTCTGTCGTAAATTCGATTCCGTACCATGCGACTGATTTACCTCTGGACCACCCGAATCATTCTCGCCATTGCTGTGGTGGGAATCCTGCCTGTTCAAAATAATGCATCTGTTTTGGTTGCACAGTCTAAAAAACAGAAAGCGGCTCAGGCATCTAAATATGCCAAAAGAGGCAACACCAAAGCGAAGAAAAAAGATTATAAGGGCGCCCTTTCTGATTATAAAAAAGCCTATAAGCTGAGACCGTCTGCAAATTATAAAAAGAAAGTTCAGCAGCTCACATCCTTAGCAAAAAAAAGCAGCAATAGTGCATCTACTAAAAAGAAACCATCCAAAAAACAAATGGCCCAGGCATCCGCTTATTCAAAAAGAGGCAATTCCAAAGCGAAACAAAAAGACTATGCTGGTGCATTAAAGGATTTCCAAAGAGCATATAATCTCAATCCATCCTCATCCAACAAAAAAAAGATTCAACAACTCACATCCATCTTAAGCAAACAGGGGAGAAATGTAGCATCTACACCCACCAAGGCAAAAATGCCACCCGTTTCAGATATTCCCACTATTAGCCCGGTAAAGTATGCGAATGATATTTATAATATTGCCGAAGCCTTTGAGCTCAGTTCCCGAAATCTTGCACGTGCAACTAATGTATTAGAATCCACGAATGCCAAAAAGGTTGAGCGGGTGGAAATGCGGCGGGCACCATCCACGGCTGATCTTGAACGGGCTGCAAGGGTAGAACCTAATGACTTTAGAAAACAGGTGGATTTGGCTCGCCATTACGAAGCCGGCGGCCGATTTGAAGATGCAAAAGAAATTTACTTAAAGCTGGCGGCACAGCATCCCTTTAATGCAGATGCCCATTTCCATTTAGGCTCCTTTTATGCGCGGTTTAGTCAATTGACAAAAGCACGTCATGCCTTTGATGAAGCCATGGATGTCCAACCAAATCATCGGGCCACTATCGAAGCTATGGCTACATTATTTGGCTCCGTTGAAAAGCAAAATTTATCTCAAGATATCCTGACGAAGTCAGCACAAAGAGACCCCACCGGTCCCGGACAGCGTATGAAGACCATTCGAACCAGTCTGGATAATGGCGACTATGAATACGCGGTCAAATTGGCCATTGGGGGGCAAGATATGTTTCCTAGACAGAGTGGCTTTGTGTATTTAAAAGGATTGGCATACGAAGGGTTGGGCAATTTGGATAAAGCGAAGGCGAGTTATCAGGAGGCCATTAAACAGGATCCCACTCATCATGAATCTTATGTGGCATTGGCCAATCTTTATTTTGCCCAAGGGAAGCATGTCTATGCTGCTTTGACCTATGGGGATGCCATACGAATTGATCCATCGGATAAAGATTCTCGATTCAAACAGGGATACAGTTATTTTAAGGCCAATGAATGGGCGAGAGCAGCCAATACGTGGGAGGACTTGCTCCACTACGATCCCCACAATCAAAAGGTGCGGATGCTGTTGCCTCAAGCCTATTATATTTTAGCAGTAGAATATAACCGAGCCGGTGAATCTGGATTGGGTCAAACATCCTTCCGTAAAGCACTGAGTGTGAATAAAAATTCAGGTGTGTGGTTGCCCGGATCAATGCAAATCCTAGGCGGTATGTATCGGGATAAGGGTATGTTTAGGGAATCCTTAGCAGCCTATCAAGAAGCCATCGAATTAAAACCATCAGACGCTCAAACTTATCTTGGGTTAGGTATTACCTATTGGAAGATGAAAGAATCAGGATTAGCTCGAGCCGCGTGGAATCGATCTATGGAGTTGGACCCTGCCAACAATGATGCACGTGGGTGGCTGCTGTTAGCCGGTAAAACTTCGGGTTAAAATCTAATTTAATTGTAGGGAACGCATTATTGCGTCCCCTACATTTTAATCATCTCTGCTTTCTACTGAATCATCCTAATTTATACCCCTGTGAAACACATCATTTTATCCATTTCTTTTTTCACCATTCTGTTTGGTCAGCGACCGGGAGATAAAGCTGTTCGCGCCGGTGCGGATGCATTTTATAATTACGAATATGAAAAGAGCATCCGCATTTTGACCAAAGCAAGAAAAGATTTCCCTGAACATCCTGGCGTCCATGTGGCATGGGCAGCAGCCCATTGGCGGAAGGATGAAACCCATCTCCCCCTAGATACGATCTATGCAAAATTTGAACGAAATCTTGCTGAGATTGTTGTTGTATATGATACATTAGTAGCACGTTATCCCAATGATCAGGAGTATAAAATATATTATGGTTCGGCTAAGGGATTAAAGGCCCGGATTTACCTCGGGCAGAAAAAATGGATTCCCACTTTGGTTTCTGCTTATCAAGGCTTTCGTATTATTCAAGATGCATTTGAGACGGACTCCACATTAACTGACGCATATCTCCCAATAGGCATTGTAGAATATTATGCAGGCATGAGTAATCTATTGGTAAAAGCAGGGGCCGAAATGTTTGGATTGGAAGCATCCCGGGAAGAAGGCATTCGAAAGATGGAAATTGCCGCTTACGAAAGCCAATGGGCGTGGACGGAATCCATGAGCATTCTATCCTTTATTTATCAATTCATTGATATTGATCATGAAAAGGGATTAAAGCTGAGCAAAATTGTGTCCGATAAATATCCGAATAATTTTGATTTTCAGGTTCATTATACATTCAGCCTCATGGTGACAGGCGATTTGAAAGGTGCCAAAAAGCAACTAAAGCGATTAAACCCTCAATTGGCGAAAATGGGTTCGCGCCATCAAAAATTATATACATCCTATCTCAATTATCTCTGGGGATATTATTATTATCTGACCGGAGATTATGAGAAGGCGTTGGGCTTTATGGATCAGTGCATCAATCTATATACATCCGAAATGGAAGGATTTCTCGCCAATGCTCACCTTCACAAAGGGATGATCCTTGATAAAATGAGAAATCGGAGGGCAGCAGTAAATGCCTATAAAAACTGTGTGAAACTGCCAGGACATTATGATGCGACAAAATGGGCAAAACAATATTTGGATAAACCATTTCAAGGTTAGTCCGTTGTAATTTCGCCACCTTAAAATTATGATTAATCGCAGAAAAACAAGAGAAGTGAAGGTTGGAGATCTCATCGTGGGCGGCGAACATGCCATCACGGTGCAGTCCATGACCACCACTAAAACGCATGATGTAACCGCTACATTAAAAGAAGTGGAACGGTTAGAGGAGGCGGGATGCCAAATCATCCGTATTACTGTGCCGGACCAACCAGCGGCTGACGCTCTCTACGAAATTAAAAAGCGGATGAATGTACCATTGGTTGCAGATATTCATTTTAATTACCGTATGGCCTTAGAAGCGGTGGATGCGGGCGCCGATAAGATTCGGATCAATCCCGGCAATATTGGCGGTAAAAAGTGCGTCAAAGAAGTGCTGGATAAAGTGAAGGGTGCCAATCTGCCTATTCGAATTGGCGTCAATGCAGGGAGCCTGGAAAAAGACCTCATCGATAAATATGGCTATCCCACAGCAGAAGCCATGGTGGAGAGCGCTAAACGCCATATCGACATCTGTAAAGAGCATGATTTTGAAGATATTATTGTTTCCTTAAAAGCATCCGATGTAAATCTTATGATGGCATCTTACGAATTGTTTTCAGAAAAATATGATTATCCCCTTCATTTGGGCGTGACAGAAGCTGGGCCCACCAAATCTGGTTCCATCAAATCTTCCGTCGGTATTGGCGCTTTATTGTCCAAAGGTATCGGCGATACGATTCGCGTGAGTTTGACGGACGATCCTGTGGAAGAAGTACGGGTGGGTTTCGAAATTTTGAAATCCTTAGGGCTAGCCAGCAAAGGGGTCACCATCGTGGCATGTCCCACTTGCGGCCGATTAGAAGTGGATCTCTTCAAAATCGCCGGTGAAATGGAAGAAAAGCTTCAGGATGTGAAAACACCTATGACGGTGGCCCTCATGGGTTGTGCTGTAAATGGACCCGGAGAAGCATCGCATACAGATTTAGGAATCGCCTTTGGTAAAGGGGCCGGACATTTGTATTATCAAGGTGAAAATCGAGGTAAGGTTTCGGAAGAAGAGGCCATGGATAAGTTAGAAGACATGATTTCAGAATTCGAAACTGCACAACAAGAAGACTAAATATGAAGTTTCTAATTACACTTATTTGCACATTGATGCTGTTACCGGCACAGGAAAAAAAATCTGATCCTGCCCCTAATGCCATTGCGGTCTATTGGAAGACGCTGGATGATAAAGAAAAGGAAATATTTTTATTTTCCTATCTTACACAGGTCTATGATACCCACCAGGAGATGATAAAAAATCTTGGTTATGGAGAAGTAACCACTTGGTATTTCGATAATAAAGCTGAAATGGTCTATGGCATCTTTGATCAGGTAGATCAATCGGGAATGAACGAATTCATCGGCTGGATTGATGAATATTATACCCATGAAGAATTTTCCGGAAATTCATTTGACGATGCACTTTCATTCGCTTTTCGGTTTCAGCAAGCCGCCGGAGAGACCCTTTGGGAAAAATACGAAAATCTCAAATACGGGAAAATTAAACCGAAAAACTGATGTCTTTATACCGTCCGAAATTCATTAATGAATGGCGAGACATTAAAAGAGAAGGGGGATATAAACTCCTCATGAAAAAGAAGGGGTTTCAAGTGATTGCTGCCTTTTTTATTTTTTATCTCATCCGCGATTCTATTCTCTATATTATCATTCCTTACTTTGGATATACCGCGCTGAAAGGCTGTTTCTAAGTCTATCTTTTTACAGGGATTACCCTGTACCACTACCCTATTTTAATATCTTGACCTGTGATACCACAGGGTCTCAAATTCATTACCCTATTGATAAATAGATGATATGTATAAACCCAAATTCAAAATAATGAATTCCTGTGTCTTGAAAAATACAGGCAATATTTTTTAATGCCCGCCAAAGTCCTCAGTAGTGCTATTCTTGGTATTGACGCCTATGTGGTGGATGTAGAGGCGAGTCTATCCGGGGCGAAACTACCACGATTTATAACAGTGGGACTGCCGGAAGGGGCAGTGAAAGAAAGTAAAGAACGGGTCACGGCAGCCATCAAGAATAGTGGTTTTCGATTTCCCATCAAGCATGTGACGGTGAATCTTGCGCCTGCAGATATCCGTAAAGAAGGTTCCGCATTCGATCTCCCCATTGCCATTGGTATTCTGGCCACCATGGGGAATGTGAAAAAAGAATATTTAGATAAACTCATGATGCTGGGGGAATTGGCATTGGATGGTTCATTGCGTCCGATTCGGGGCGCATTGCCCATTGCTATTTGCGCCAGAGACAAGGGTATTAAAGGAATAATCGTTCCCAAAGAAAATGCCAAAGAAGCAGCTGTGGTGAATGAAGTGAAAGTGGTAGGGGCCGATTCGTTAAATGAAGTGGTAGATGTTCTAAATGATGAAGTAATCAAAGAATCAGTCTTTGTGGATCGGCAGGAGATGTTTCGGTCCAGCCGCAACTACTATGTGGATTTTACCGATGTAAAAGGGCAGGAGCATGTAAAACGGGCATTAGAAGTGGCTGCTGCAGGAAGCCATAACCTCATTATGATAGGACCTCCCGGGAGCGGTAAAACCATGCTGTCAAAACGAATCCCCAC
Source organism: Fidelibacterota bacterium TCS55 (assembly GCA_001577025.1). GTDB lineage: Bacteria > Fidelibacterota > Marinisomatia > Marinisomatales > TCS55 > TCS55. The sequence continues at coordinate 16,933 of LSCF01000007.1, forward strand.
CATTCTTCCGGATCTCACTTTAGAAGAAGCGCTTCAGACCACGAAGATCCATTCTGTAGCGGGACTTATGCCACAAGGTGAGGGCATCATTGCTACACGGCCATTTCGATCGCCTCATCATACTATTTCAGATGCAGGATTGATCGGCGGTGGCGCAGTCCCTCGACCGGGAGAAGTAAGCTTGTCTCACAATGGCGTTCTCTTTTTGGACGAACTGCCTGAATTTAAAAAGAATGTATTGGAGGTCATGCGTCAGCCATTGGAGGATGGCGTGGTGTCCATAGCGCGCGCCGCCGTGAGTTTGAGCTATCCGTCCAGGTTTATGCTGGTGGCGGCCATGAATCCATGCCCATGCGGCTATGCCACGGATAGTCATAACGAATGTAGCTGCACATCCCAGATGATACAAAAATATATGAGCCGTATATCCGGACCATTATTGGATCGAATTGATATTCACGTAGAAGTACCGGCAGTCCCATTTACAGAATTGGCGGAACGAGAACCGGGAGAACCATCCGCCGCCGTGAAAAAGCGTGTGCAGGGGGCAAGAGAAGTCCAGTTGAATCGATATGAGGAATCGCACATTTTTGCCAACGCCCAGATGGAATCAAATGATTTGAAGCAATTTTGTAAATTATCGAAAGAGGGGGCTGCATTATTAAAAACCGCTATGGATAAATTGGGGTTATCTGCCCGGGCATACGATCGTATTTTAAAAGTATCGCGTACAATTGCCGATTTGCAAGCTTCATCGGATATAGAAATCGATCATATCAGCGAAGCCATTCAATATCGGAGTTTAGATCGACAGCTTTGGCTTGGATAGTTTATGGAATTAAATAATTTCCTGGTTTCAAAAAATTATGAAGCATTTTGATTATAGAAAACATATCCGATTGCCGGAATTCGATTATTCAAATCCGGGTATATATTTTGTAACAATTTGTTCATACAAGAAAAAGCACACTTTTGGCAAAACCTTGGATGGACAAATTGAATTATCAGCATTAGGAGAAATTGTTAATAAAAATTGGTTTAAAATTCCTGACCATGTTTATGGATTCCAATCAATAGAGTTTTGCGTAATGCCAAATCACATTCATGGGTTAATTGAATTAAATGAAAATAATAATTCAATATTAGGTTCAATTATTGGATCATATAAATCATCTGTAACACGGGAATATAATAATCGTAGAAGCGAGGCATGCCTCGCGGCTACAAAAGTGTGGCAACCTAATTATTATGAACATGTGGTGCGGAATGAGAATGCATTTGATTGGATTACTGAATATATCCGTATGAATCCTGAAAATTGGACTATGGATGAAGAAAATAGACATGCCTCCAAATCGAACCCCTTTTATCATTGGCTCAATACCTATTGGAAGTAAACACTAATTTGACCCCTTGTCTAAGACGAAGAGGGTGTATAATTTCTGCAAAGGCAACTCATGGCAACCACCGATTATAAATCAACCCCTCAAGCCAAAAACCTCTTGGCACACCTCCATTCTATGAATTCCGGGTTTGATATTGATATTATCCACCCCAAACAGCGATGGCCAGAAATCGAAACCCGTAAATCTCCTGAGGTCATGGACGTTATTCGCCAACACCACAAGGTATCAAAAAACGGGTTGGGGAATGACATCGGTTTTGATGCATTTGTCCACCGAAATCGCGATGCGGATTTATGGATTCACATTTTGGACAAAGATAAAAATATCATCGGATTTTCAATCAATGAAGGATATAAAATAGATGGGAAAATTATCAATTATTTTCGGGCGACGATTTTTAATAAATCCATCCAAAAATCAGGTATTTACCCATTATTAAACGAATTGAAAGTTCTCATCATTCCCGCTGATATTTTGATGGTACGGACCCAAAATCCAGTGGTATATAAATATTTTGTGCAACTCTGCCATGACCATGGATTGGCCGTTTCACCCACAGTCGATCGAATCGATCCGGATATGGTAAAATTGGCGAGACAGTTGGATCCGGATGTGGATGATGATTCTGTCCATCGTCAACTTTTTGACGGTGAAGCATTAATCGGTACCCCAAAACCACCGCCTGATATTGCCCCTATATGGAACCGGGTGAATATTTATAAAGGGGATACTATGGTGATTGTGGGTTTTCCCGAATAGAGAAAAGATCTACTTAACAAATGTAATAGGGTGCCATTCCTGCGTTTTGCCGCCAATGGCCTTGATATAATAAACACCTGAAGCCATACTATTTCCGTTATCACTTTTGCCATGCCATGATAGTTGATGGTTTCCTGGGCTTAAGCTACCCCGATGAAGGCGAGCCACTCGTCGCCCGGAAATATCCACGATATCAACGGTAACATTCGATTCTTTTAGCATATATAGAGAAAACTTCACAACGCCATTAAATGGGTTGGGATATGGGTTGCCCAACGAAAACACTTGGGGTAGGTTGGCATCCGTTCCCGGGACGCCATCCTCGATAGCGATATTATAATCCCAATTACCACCCATGGTATCTTGGCTCACTACAGCCAAGTGAATGGACTTTAATCCTACAGGATCAATATTGATTGACGGACTACCGATAACCAAATATGAATTGTCCGCCCGTTTCAGGATGGCATTGAGTTGCAGGTCAGACATGGTATTGGATAAATTATTTAGTTTCACCTGAACCGGCTTAGAAGTAACAATTTGGGTATATTGACTGGCAAATCGATCCAAGTTTGTGGATTTAACAGTATCTTTTTTTCCCACCTCAAAATTGACAGTTTTATAGATGTAAGGCCCATCTACTGGATATCCTTCTGCTTCTTCGTAAGCATAATTGCCAGCACCAGGGAGAGAGGACATAATTTTATTGGCCACAGCCATGCCATTTAAAGCTTGCTGAAAGGAATGGCCGCTTTGGTTCAATGCCAAATCTACGGCAAGGTGAGAGCCATCCCGTTCACGGCTATTGGATTGGACAGAGTATTCCATGATATTGCGGATCATTTTACTCCCGCCCATGTGCTGTTCGATAAATTCAAAAAATATGAAGGAGCCGTACCAATGGTACCCTGTTTCATCCAATGCGCGATGGGGACTCTCAAACCACTTTTTCATATACTGATAACAGTCGTTAATACTGTCGTAGAGTTCTTCTTCCATCCACACGGCGGATGATTCTAATAGCCAGGGTTTTTCCCACCCGTCATACCCAAACTGTATAGCATGGAAATATTCATGTGCGGCGGTTACTTTGATATTCTCCATTTGGGGGAGGGGAAAGCTCCTGTAATTATTTCGCATGGTCATATAACTGGTGAATGCATTCACTTCTGTTACAGTACTGGATTGTTCATTGTCGCCCTTCCCCTGAGCGTATTCTTCCGGCTGGACATACCCATAATATCGTGAAGAAAGGTTTCGGACGTACACATCATAGTGAGCCGAGCCACCTTTGTCTCGGGTGGATGAATAATATCCATCTCCCGGCGGTTTTAAATAACCCATCTCATTATGAAGTTTTTGACTCACTTCATTGAATACAGTAGCCATAGAATCGATATAATCAGGGATATCATTCCCATTTAAATCGGTCGCATCCACCGCATGATAACCTAATTTTGTATAGTGAAACCGGAAAAGGCCATGATCATAGGCTTGATCTAGTCCTATAGATTCTGCCCGTTCTGCACTGCTTCGATTGACTAGTGGCCTATCAAATTGAAATCCCAGTCGTTTCAGTTCTAATTTTTCTTCCAATGGATACTGGTGTCCGTGCTTGGCGATATCCATGAGATAGGGTGTCAAGTGGTGATCTGAATTGCCGCCGATGGCAAATGCATCCTGAACCACTTCCAAAGCAATAGAGTGCTGAGATAAGCCAGTAGAGGCCAAAAGTATGGTTGCAAATAATTGCTTCATTCTGAATCTTTAATATTGCGTTGGCGTTTTTTGTAGAGATACAATCGGATAAACAGGGCCATAAGGACCATACCAACCACATAAAACCATGCAAAATAGGGTAGGAGTGATTTCACTTCTTCTTTCCTATAATAATATTTTCATAGACATAGGCCACGGCAATCAATCCCATGCCTACCGTCACTTCCCATCCTTTTTGATCTTCACCGGCGAGAAAGCCGGCCCCTGTAAGTCCAGCACCCATAAAATAAAGTGCTTTGGGCCAAATGGGCTTCTCCTGTATGACGGCTGGCAAATCTGGTGCGCGTGCCCGTTTTTCTTCTGCCATGGATGCCATAATATCCGATAGAGGGAACCGAAGTGCAGTCAATACTTCTGGCGGAGAATTGGAATGGTAAAATTCAAATTGCTCTACAGGGATGGCCATTCGAAAACCCAATTGAAGGGATTCACCCACGTGCATAACTTCTACTTCTCTGATTGGATATTCTATTTTAACGGATTCAAGCCGAGTTGTATCTCCAGTGGCTTCAAAGATGGTAATATAGTACCATGATGATGAAGTGTTGTACCATCCTGTGATTTGAGTCGAATGGATGGGTTTATCAGAACGCAGTTGGATGGATACGCCATTTTTCTTGGATGAAATGGCTACATCCTGAACGTTCAGAGATTGCCCCATGAGTCCAGAAATTAGTAAAATCACGATCCACGATCTATTCATTGGTATTTTCCACATTTGATTGATAGTCTTTAATACCTTTTTCAAATCCATCCATAATGGCCTCTATAACAGTTTCAGATCGAATGTTATTAATCATTGCCAGAACCAGTATGGGGTATACTTCTTGCGGCAGGATGGGTTCCAGTATCTCAAAAGGATCTTTTTTGTCCAATATGTTGTCCATGGTTAAACCGGACTCCAATTGGTTTTGAAGATCATCCTGCAGAGAAAAGATGTATGCAGTCAAGTCCTCCCGAGAGAAGGAAAGTAAATCATGGGTGGTGGGATTGGATATTTTGGTCATGGAACCCTGGAATTTAGGGGGATAAGACCATGGAGAAAACAGGGATTTATAGATTGAACCCCATTTAACACTCAAGGTAATTTCGACACCTATGAGAAGACCTCGGAACCCATTTCTCATCATCACCCTCATATCCTTATTGGCTATGCCGATTCACGCCCAGATTAAAAATCAGGGTGCAGTTGGTTCTGTCACCATCGACGGTAAGGTGTGGAATCAAATTGCCATGCGTCCGGTCATCCCTATTGGGAAGTGGGGTGTTGCCCTTGACCTTGTGGTCTATTTTGATGCCCAGGGGAATATCCATTCTGATGAATGGGATTTCTCATCGGGACGCGCCATAAAAAATACTCTCATCGATAAAATTTATTATATACGATATGGATTCCCCGGCGATCCCATTTATGGAAAAATCGGTGCAATTGATCGTGTGGATTTAGGTTATGGCATTTTGGTCAATGGATATTCCAATAATATGCTCTATCCCCAAGAGCGAAAAATTGGTCTGAATTTTGAGCGGAATACACGATCCTATAATTTTGAAGGATTCGTGAACGATTTTAAGGAAAATGCCGGATTATTTGGTGGAAGAATCAGTACTCGAAAAATCATGGGTCTGCCCTTAGGGTTTACAGTGGTCACAGATCGGAATCAATATCTAGGATTAAAAGACAGTGATGGAGACGGCCGCCCCAATATTGTGGATGATTTTCCTGATGATGATAATTGGTGGGTGGATACTGACGGAGACGGTATTGCAGATAATGATGCGCGAGAATGGGATATTGATGGTGATGGGATAACAGATACGTTAGGATCCCACATTCCCGGTTATGATGGTCCTATGGTGGCGCTGGATACTGATATCCAACGAAAAGGTGATCCCATCAATGTGAGCAAGGATACAGACAATATTATGGCCTTTGCCCTTGATATTGGCTATCCATTGGTGGCGCGGGATAAATTTTCAGTATCCATGTATGCCCAAATGGCCCAGATGATTGGTGAAACGTATCACCCGGGCACTGGAGAAAAAATGAGTTTGGGTATGGGGTTGGTACCTTTTGGATTATCCTCAAGGTTCGGCCCTGCACGGTTTTATTTTGAATACCGTATGATGCCCAATGGTCGATTTGAATTCAATTATTGGAATCGCCTTTATGAAATAGAAAGAGTTGGCTTCACCAAAGGGCAGGGGAACCAAATTGCTTTAAAAACAAAAGAATCAGGATTGGGTCGATATGGCGAGCAAAAAGGCTATTTTGCCAGAATGGTGCTAAATTTGGGATCCATGCTGGAGGCCAGTGCCTCTTATCATGATATGATAGGAGATCTATGGTCCATAACCGACCAAGCATTCATTGAGGACAACAATCAATCCTTTCTTGCATCTTTACGGTTAAAAAAGGCCATCAGTAAAATTCAGTATGCCCGTGCATTTTATCAGCAGAGAAATGTACCAAATCCGTTTAAATTCGACTATTCAGAAAGTACGATCCTTGGCTATCAATTGGGGTTTGCCATGGGGAATGGATTGGTGCTGAACTATACATTTCGTCGCTCTTTCAGGGATGTGAATGGTGACGGAACCATCAGTGGTGATAACGAAACAATAGACATAACAACCATAGAAACATCTTTTTCATTTTGATTTCATGAATAGCCAAGACATACGCAACGCATTTATCGATTTCTTCAAGAGTAAAGATCATAAATTTGTTCGCAGTTCCCCTGTAGTGCCCATCGATGATCCAACCTTGCTATTCACCAATGCGGGGATGAACCAGTTTAAACCTATTTTTCTCGATCAAAAACAGGCAGACCATCCTCGGGCAGTGAATAGCCAAAAATGTATCCGTGTGAGTGGAAAACATAATGACCTGGAGGAAGTGGGTATCGATACATTTCACCATACATTTTTTGAAATGCTGGGGAATTGGTCCTTTGGGGATTATTATAAAGCAGAAGCTATCGAATGGGCATGGGAATTATTTACTGAAGTATGGGGATTGGATAAGAATCGACTATGGGCTACAGTTTACCATGAAGATGATGAAGCCTTCAAGTTATGGCCAAAAGTAACGGATATGGATCCGTCCCGCGTGTTAAAATGCGGTAAAAAAGACAATTTTTGGGAAATGGGTGAAACGGGGCCTTGCGGACCCTGTTCTGAAATTCATTACTATATTGGGGATGATCCCAGCCAGCAAAGTGCTGATGGTGTGAATGTTAGCGATGAATATTGGGAATTGTGGAATTTGGTATTTATTCAGAATAACCGATTGGCTGATGGAAATTTAGAAGATTTACCTGCAAAACATGTGGATACAGGCGCCGGTTTTGAGCGGATTGTATCCGTCATGCAGAAAAAGTATAATAATTATGCCACAGACCTTTTTATGCCGATTATTGAAAAGACAGAAGCGTTAACTGGAATGTCTTATTCTCAAAATCCGGTTCCGTTTCAAGTAATAGCAGACCATATACGGATGCTGAGCTTTTCAATTGCGGATGGGGGTATGCCGGGAAACGAGGGACGAGGATACGTACTTCGCCGGATTCTAAGAAGAGCCGCACGGTTTGGCCGTAATTTGAATCAGCATGATCCTTTTATATACGATTTGGTGGGGACAGTTGGGGATGTGATGGGAGAAATTTTCCCGGAAGTGGTGGAAAAACGATCCCACATTGAGAAGGTCATCCAAGCAGAAGAATCGGCGTTTGGCGACACACTGGATCGCGGATTAAACCATTTTGATAAAGTTTTAACTAATCTTTCTGGAAAAATAATTTCTGGCGAAGAAGCATTCAAGCTCTATGACACATTTGGTTTTCCACTGGATTTAACCCAACTCATGGCACGAGAAAAGGGACTATCTGTGGATGAATCCGGGTTTAATGATGCCATGGATGCACAAAAGCAACGGGCGAAAGCTGCTGGTAAATTTGCTGCAGAATCTTCTGATTTGGAATGGGAGATTGTCTCAGAAGGAAAAGACTCTGAATTTAAAGGATACGAAACGACCACTGCAGATGCCCAAATTCGCCGATATGCTGTGCAGGGCGATGATACCCTAGTGATCTTGGATCAAACACCATTCTATGCTGAGTCCGGAGGTCAGATCGGCGATACAGGAACCATTAAAGGTGATGGTGTTGATCTTTCCGTATATGATGTGAAAAAGGATGGTGATTCGTTTATTCATTATTGCGGCGGATCCATTGTGAGCGATGGCGCTGGACCAGTCTCATGCGAAGTGGATTTTAATCGTCGACAAAATATCCGTAAAAACCATACGGCAACCCACCTTATGCATAAAGCACTAAAGACGGTTTTGGGCGATCATGTACAACAGGCAGGCTCATTGGTTCACCCGGATTACCTTCGTTTTGACTTAACCCACTTTGAAAAGATTGCTCCTGAAGAAATTCGAGAAATTGAAAAAGTAGTTAATATTCAAGTAATGATAAATAGAGAGTTAAGCGTATCAGTTAAATCATTTGATGATGCGAAAAAAGAAGGTGCTGTTGCCATGTTTGGGGAAAAATATGGTGATGAAGTAAGGGTGATTACGGTAGGGGACTTTTCAAAAGAACTGTGTGGCGGTACCCATGTAGAACGCACTGGCGATATTGGGTTTTTCAAAATTATCGAAGAATCATCTCTAGCGGCCGGTGTTCGCCGAATCGTGGCAGTAACCGGGCCGAAAGCTTTAGAATATGTTCAAGACAAATCTAACGCATTGGCATCGGTTACATCTCAATTGAATTGCAGTACTGATCAATTGGATGAACGGGTGAGGCAACTTCTTTCCCAGAAAAAATCCTTAGAAAAAGAATTAAAACAACGCAATAAAACTGGATCGGCATTTAATGTAAATGCATTGGTGGATGAAGGAAAATCCGTCGGGAGTCATACCGTAGTGGTTCAGATGACAGAAGCGGGATCTATGGATGAATTAAAAGATTTAAGTGATGCATTATTGAGTGGACTCAAGAGCGGGGTAGGTGTCCTCGGGGCAGAAGGTGAAAAGCCAATGCTAGTTGTGGTGGTAAGTCCTGATTTGGTAAAAGTGGGAGTAAAAGCCGGCAGTTTGGCGAAAGAGATTGGTGCTGTTATGGGCGGTGGCGGTGGTGGTAAACCCCATATGGCCACAGCCGGGGGAAAAGATTTAAATGGATTAAAATCTGGTATTGAAGCCAGTTTTGATATTATTAAAAACGCAATTGAGGGATAGAACAGTAAATGCAATACAAACAAGATGGTGAAACTTTTATCATTTATGTTGAACAGGATGAGTCCATTATGGAAACATTAACCCAATTCTGCAAAGATCACAATGTGGACAATGGACAATTATCCGGCATTGGTGCCATTAAAGAGATTGATTTTGGTGCTTATGATTTAGAGAATCAAGAATACATCCGACATCAATATAATGGCCTTTGGGAATTGACTTCTTTCCAAGGGAATATACTCCTAAAGGATGGGGAACCATTTATCCATGCCCACATTACATTGAGTGATCATAATTTAAATATGAAAGGTGGTCATTTGTTTGAAGCAAAAGTGGGGGCAGTCGGTGAATTTGTCCTCAGAAAAATTAATACAGACGGCAAACGAGAACATGATCCAAACATTGGCTTGTTTTGCATGGCCTTTAACGATTAGAGCAAAAGATGAGTAAAACAGTTATTACCGATGCCCATGCGCCCAATCCCATCGGATCGTATAATCAGGCAGTCGTTGCCAATGGATTTGTATTCACGGCCGGACAAATTGCCATTGACCCGGATACGGGCGAAATGGTCACTAAAAGCTTTAAGGCTCGGGTAGAACAGGTATTTAAGAATCTCTCAGCCATATTGGAACGGGCTGGGACTGATTTAAACCATGTGGTCAAATTCACCGTATTTTTAACGGATATGGGCAATTATGCTGAAGTAAATGAAGTATTCAATGCCTGGCTGGATGAAGCCAATGCACCGGCAAGATCATTGGTATCTGTAAAAGGCCTTCCCGCCGGTACAGATGTTGAAATTGAGTGTATCGCCACAGTTTAAATCCCCATTGATTCGTGGGGTGATACTGTTTCTGATTGCGTTTAGTATCGTATCAGGACAGGAACAAGATTCAACCCAATACAAAACACCTAGTGAAGCTGTAAAGCGTGCATTGCTATTTCCAGGCGGGGGCCAATTCTACAATGATCAGCCGTTCAAAGGTTCATTGCTGGTAGCAGGTGCCATTGGTTCTGCGCTTCTTTATCTGGATAATTCCAATAAATACAGCAATTTTTCTGGTGAAGATCTATCCCAAAAAGGTGAGTATTTAAAGCTGAGAAACAAATATGGATGGTGGATTGGGATTGTCTATATTTACGGCCTTCTGGATGCTATTGTCGAGGCACATTTGCATCCATTTAACGACGTCATGTCAGAAGATTTAGAGAAACCGAAAACAGAGGACAAAGAGGAAAATGAGTCAAAATCGTGAACAATGGGGTTCGAAGCTCGGGTTTATTCTCGCAGCATCTGGCTCAGCAGTTGGTATAGGAAATATTTGGAAATATCCCCATATGGCCGGGGAAAATGGTGGTGCGGCTTTTACCATCGTTTATTTGGCATGCATTTTCGTAGTGGGATTATCCATTGTGGTTGCTGAATTTGTAATTGGTCGTAAAACACAGCTGAGCCCTGTTGGTGCATTTGAAACATTGGCCCCCAACACCAATTGGAAATGGGTGGGATACCTTGGTGTAGCGTCTGCATTTGTAATTCTCTCTTATTACGGTGTTGTTGGTGGGTGGATCTTAAAATATATCATTAACTCAATTAGTGGAGGGTTTTCAGGACTAGCAGGAAATCCAGATGCAGCTGGAGACACATTTAATGGATTTATAACCAGTTCATATGGTCCTTTGTTCTATCAACTCATTTTTATGGGACTTACCATTTTTGTTATTATTCGCGGAGTGAAAGGCGGAATTGAAAAATGGTCTAAAATCATGATGCCTTTAATTGTGGTTCTTTTGGGTGTATTGGCTGTTCGCGGTATGACCCTAGAAGGTGGAATGAAGGGTATTTCATTTTTGTTTAACCCTCGATTTGAAGACTTGACTGCATCGGCAATTGTATTGGCATTGGGTCATTCATTTTTCACGGTGAGTCTCGGCATGGGGACCATGATCACCTATGGGAGTTATCTCGATAAAAAACAAAATTTAATGAATTCTGCTCTATGGGTTCTCTTTTTGGATACAGCCATTGCCATGCTGGCTGGTGTAGCGATTTTTACCACCGTGTTTGCTTTAGGCGCCAATCCAGCTGAAGGCCCGGGGTTGATATTTGTTGTGTTACCAACAGTCTTTGGACAATTGACCGGAGGTACAATATGGGGAACCATGTTCTTCATCCTTTTATTTATGGCAGCCCTCACATCTGCCATTTCTATTTTAGAAGTGGTAACGGCATATTTTATTGATCAGATGGGATGGTCTCGTAAAAAAGCCACCATCCAATTTGGAGCCCTCATTACAGTGGTCGGCGCATTTTGCTCACTCTCATATGGAGGTGGTATCAATATTACCGGATTTTTAGGCATGCCATTTTTTGATGTAATGGATTATCTCTCATCCAAATACATGTTGCCGATTGGCGGTATGCTTACAGCGATTTTTATTCTGAAAAAATGGGGTATTGGCGAATACATGAAAGAATTGAAAACTGGCATGGGAGACGCAGACATTTCTGAAAACTTAATTAAAGTATTTCTGATTATTGCGGCTACCGTCGTTGCATTTATCATCTTTAACGAGGTCTATTTCGAGATCACAGGAAAGGCATTGATCGGTTAACCATTGCTGGCAGAAAAGTATTTTCCAAAAGGATCGAGCCGATATCAATCCTTAGGAAAGCTATTTAAAAAACTGGACGGATTTGGCGCTCTGAAGCCAGGGCGCTGGTTCTCCATTTGGACCATGGTTCTGGCAGGGGCCAATGTTACTGCACATATTGATGACCGGTGGTTCTATTGGCAATGGTCCTCATTTTCTTACCTCTTGATTGTAATTATGATTTTTGCCCTATGGTGGGATCGATTTATGATCAGGTTTCCAGTTTTTCCTCAATCAGTCACCAATGTGAAAACTGGTATATTTACTCTGATTGTAGGATTTATTTTATTCACACTCGGCACCATTCCCGGTGGATTTGATTATCTTGTATTTGTCTACGGATTGCCTTATTTGATCTATTTTCTCGTTGGGCACATGACATGGAGCATTCCCATCAATAAGGAAAACAAATCGGTGCCTTCAAAAGGTGAGATGGCGCCTATGCTTGGGTCCATCATTGGATTAACACTCCTGGCTTCCGTGGCGGGATTTCTCCACGATGATCCTATGATAGCCACCATTGCAGCGGTGTACAGTCCATTTCCCATTGTTGCGTTGACATTTCCTGCAGCCATTCGCCATATTCAGCGGGCGCGAATGCATGTGATATTTATTCCTGCCATGTTTATGGCTGTACGTTTTCCTTGGTTTTTATTCATGATTGTGCCTTTGTTTTGGTTGCTCAGGCATTATCATTATTTCGTCCACGGAGAGGTAAAGCCTTGCTTTAAGGTGGATCTCCCTCACGAAGCGAAAGATTAGATTGGCCGGTTTTGAATGAACCGCACTGATCTATTAAAAACACTTCACTTAGATCAATTTATAGCACTCGATTTTGAAACGACCGGTCTTCAGGTTGAGACGGATCGCATCATCGAAGTGGCAGCCATTCTTTTTGAGAATGGAGAACCCACAAAACGATTTACAACATTGGTGAATCCGGGTATTCCTATACCAGAACTCATTGAAGAAATCACAGGGATTACGAATCAAATGGTGGTGGATGCCCCGCGAGAAAAAGATGTGGTGAATGATTTCTTTTCATTTATAGGCGACCTACCGATTGTGGCACATAATACACCCTTTGATTTATCTTTTCTGCAGGACATGGCGTCTCGTTATGATAAAGAGCTTCTTGAACGAAAATATTACGATACACTCACCCTTTCTCGTGCCTTTCTCTATTTTCAGCCGGCGCACAATCTGAGCGCCGTTTCCGATTATTTTAATTTATCGACGGAGGGCGCACACCGTGCAGAATACGATACAGAGAATTGCGGACAAATCTTTGTAGAATTGATTGAGGAAGTGGCAAGCTACAACTTGGATCTCATTTCCAGGATTATTGCACTATTAAAACCATTCCACGTCCACAATAAAGATTTATTTATTGATATGGGCAATGCGTTGACCCAACGGGGCGATTTAAAAACAGGATTGGTGGAATCACGAATCCCCAAACCAATGAATACCAATATGTTTATCCACGGTGGCGACAAGGATATTTCTAATGCATCCGGATATGACGTATTCGGGCCTGAGGGACAATTAAGCAAAGCATTTGAATCGTTTGAAGACCGCCCCAATCAGGTGGGTTATAGCCAATTTGTAGATGATATTATGTCCAGTCCTGGTGGAATTGGTGTGGTAGAAGCCGGGACAGGACTAGGGAAAAGTATGGCTTATCTTTATCCGGCCATTAAGCATAATGCCACCCATCCTGATGACGGGCCGGTGGTTATATCCTGTTTTACAAAACATCTTCAAGATCAGCTTTTTGGGAAGGATTTACCTCGATTGGCAAACGCAATAGATGCGCCGGTCCAGGCTGTGGTGATGAAGGGGCGGAATAATTATATATGTAAATCCCGTTTAAATTGGCTTATAAGCGGCGCGGATAAAATGCTGAATGGGGAAGAGGCCATGAATCTGATGCCCCTTATGGTGTGGTTGGAGCATACAAAAACTGGGGATATGGATGAATGTCCCGGTTTTACAAATGGATTTACATTTAGATTGATGGCATTGGTTCAAAGTGAACCGGGATTCTGTACCTCGCCCATTTGCGCCAAACATGGGGGATGTTTTTTCGGCCCACTGCGGAAAATGGTTTATCAAGCCAATCTCGTTGTGGTGAATCATGCCCTACTCATTTCGGAAGCGAAAGCACGATCTGTGGCAGATGAAGGAATGGGATTTCTACCGGAACATAAATCGGTCATTATCGATGAGGCTCACAACCTGCCCCAAGCGGCCTACCACCAATTGACGGCCATTTTAGATCAGCGATCATTAGGTTATTTCTTAGATCGAATTGATCCGGATCATAGTCACTCTGTTCGTTGGAATAATCAATTAAAATCCTTGGGTGGCCTCCATCCGCAGTTTGAAGGGCACCGCCGGGATTTGGTCAGATCCGTTGCCGGTTGCCGAGAAGGATTGAAAGCATTTTTTGATCAAATGGTGGGAAACTGTCTTCACAAATTCGATCCCGATGCGAAGTATTCTACTAAACTAATCATTAAAGATTTAATTGAAGAATTCGCCCCATTGCAAAGTGAATTGGAAATGATGAATCGGGGATTTCATTCCGTACGAAATCAAGTACGCCGTTTGAGAGAATCTCTTCTGGATATTGATGAAACTCGGGAAGATTTTATCGAACTCCACCAATTGTTGGATCGGGGCGAAGGCTTCATAACGGATGCCTTGATGCTCATCCAAATGGTGACCACCAATCAGCAAGAGGATGGCGTTTATTGGTATGAAGGCAATTTCAAAAATTTCGGCGGGAAGACCCAGTTGATTTTAACGGTAAATGCGGCCCCGATTGACCTGGCAGAAGATTTGTCAAAAGGATTATTTAAATCTCTGGATCATTGCATACTTACCAGTGCAACGCTGAGGACGGATCAAACATTTGATTATTACCTCCAGAGAACGGGATTGAATGGTGTGGAATTTGACGATGTAAAGACTGCCGTCTTTGATAGTCCATTTCACTATAATGAACAGGTAACCTATTATCAGTATTCCGGCTCAGATGGTCAACGGCCTGAGGTGTTGGCCAATATGATTTATACCTGCCATGAGCGGTATAATAAACGAATGATGGTTTTATTCACCAATCGAAGTCAATTGGAAGCCACCCTTCAATTATTGCAGCAGAAACAGGGTGGACGTGATTTACCCATTTTTGCACAAAAACGACAGACATCCCGCTCCGGATTGGTACGAGGCATGCATCAAACATCCAATGGAATATTACTTGGAACGAATGCCTTTTGGGAAGGGGTGGACTTACCGGGCGATCTCCTGGAAATTTTATTTATTGTAAAAATGCCCTTTGATGTACCCACAGAACCATTGGTGAAGGCCTATGGCGATATGATTGAATCTCAAGGAGGGAACCGGTTTATGCAATATGCCCTACCCGAATCGGTAATCCGATTCAGACAAGGCTTTGGCCGACTGATTCGAACTGCATATGATGAGGGAATCTTTATTGTTATGGATGACAGGGTAATAAATAAACGGTATGGTGTGGCATTCAGTGATGCGATTCCGGTAGATATGAAAGAGTTCAATCGGGTGAATTCAATTGATTAAACTCTGATTGATTTAAGGCTTCCGCAAGATTTTCTCAATTTTTTGGCCCCTCGTCAGTTCATCGATTAATTTGTCTAAGTATCGCACCTGTTGCGTTAAAGGGGTTTCAATTTCTTCTACACGATGTCCGCAGATGACCCCTTTAATCAGACTTGCATTTGGGTTTAGCGTTGCTTCGGCGAAAAATTGCTGAAATGTAGCACCCTTTTTAACATAATCTTGAATTTCATTATCGCTAAACCCAGTGAGCCATGAGATTACCTTATGAAGTTCTTCAATAGTTCTACCTTTCTTTTCAACCTTTGCAAGGTAGAGTGGATAGATCAACCCAAATTTCATATTGGCAATCCGTTCATCATGTTTTTGAGTCGATTTCATTTTATTATTTTCCCAATTAATTCTTTCAATAATTTTGCGCTTACCGTTGCGGTTATGTCATTGATATCCCTATCAGGATTGAATTCCACGATATCACCGCCTACCACTTGGCCATCCATATGATGAATGAGGTTTATCAATTCCCGTGTAGAGAGTCCACCCGGCTCATGGTGGGAAACACCGGGGGCAAAGGCCGGATCAAGGCCATCTAAGTCAATAGATACATACACTGGACCATCAAAACTGAGTGAGATTGATGAGTCGAAGTCTCTCATTTCAATCACCTCTACACCAAATCGTTCCACCTGTTCTTTTTGGTGATCATTCAAAGTGCGAATACCTACTTGTACCAACCGCTTTACCAATCCATTTTCCATAATTCGGGCAAAAGGGGAGGCGTGGGAATAAGGGTTGTTCTCAAAATTGTCATAAAGATCAGGATGGGCATCCACATGGAGAATATTTAAATCTGGATAGGATTGGCTATAGGCTTGAATGATGGGGAAGGTGACAGAATGATCCCCGCCTAGTGAAATGACTTTTTGCTCGTGATTCAACTCTTTTTGCACGGTCTTTCGGATGGAAACCATGGATAATTCACCGGTAGAAAGCTGCATGTCTCCCAAATCGGTAATGGTATTTGGATCGGCACAATTCACCCCGTTTTCTGAAAACATATTGGATGCATCTGAATGAAATGCATCCATGATGAGTCGGGGTGCCTTAGCCGTCCCTTTTAGAAAAGATGAATTTTCATCTAAGGGGATGCCAAGAATTGAGATCATTATTTTATTCTAATTGGCTTTACTTCCGCCAACTGATATTTAAGGCCGGAAAAGAGACAATATCAGTATCTCGATCTGCATAGAGCCGCACTACGGTGCTAATCCCCAAATTCAAATATAGCTTCTTGGTTATTTTCTTTTCGCCACCTATAGATAAATATGGGGCCACCACTTCCCCGCCCATTGCATTGATTTGTTGGATAGAAATAACCGAGTAGTATTGAATAGGGCCTTCATTTATATAATATTTCCAACCTAGAGATAGTGTGCCCGCAGGCATTATACCCAATCCAGCAAAAATTTCATGTTGATTGGTTTGATATAATGCCCACGTATTGCCAAATATACTCAACCCCGTTTTATGATCGAACAATCCAAGACCTGTATATCTTTTTGGTCGTGCCTTTTTTTCTTCTTGAGCCAGCCCTATTGAGAAAAAACAGAGCATCAGAACTATAAGATATTTAGCCATTAACCCTTAATTTAATCCTCTCCTGTCCAAAAGGGGTTGGATATTGGGTTCGGCGCCACGGAATTCCTTAAAGATTGTCAATGCATCTTTACTGCCTCCTCGTGAAAGCAGTGTTTTTCTAAAATGGTCACCATTTTCACGTTTCAATCCACCATTCTCTTTGAACCATTCCACAGTGTCTGCATCCAATACTTCACTCCAAATATAGGAGTAATAACCAGCGGAATAGCCGCCGATAATGTGGGAGAAATAGGTGCTGCGATAACGGGGTGGTACTGCATGAAATGAGATGCCGCCTGTTTTGAGTACATCCGATTCAAAGGCAATTAAATCATCTGCTGTCGGTACCTGATCAGGTGTGAGTTGATGGAGAGATTGATCTAAGATCGATGCTGCTAAATATTCAGTGGTTATAAATCCTTGGTTAAACTTCTGAGTAGCCAACACCTTATCCAGCAATGCCTTCGGCATGGCTTCGCCCGTTTCATAATGGACGGCATAATTCTTCAGCACAGAAGGCCATATGGCCCACATTTCATTCACTTGAGATGGATATTCTACAAAATCCCGTGGGACGGATGTTCCCGCAAAGTATGGGTAATGAACATCAGAAAACATGCCATGAAGGGCATGGCCAAATTCATGAAACATGGTGATGACTTCTTCAAAGGACATGAGAGTGGGTTCACCCTCAGGCGGTTTCACCACATTTTGATGATTCGCCACCACAGGGAGATTTCCTTTAAGTTTAGACTGAGACACATATGCATTCATCCATGCGCCACCTCGTTTTGATGAACGTGCATAGCCATCAAAAATAAAGAGTGCCAAGGTAGATCCATCTTCATCGAACACCTCAAACGTACGCACATCTTCTTGATAAACAGGGAGGTCAAACCGTTCTCGGAAAGTAATACCAAAGAGTTGAGTGGCGGCATAGAAGACACCATTTTGAAGCACATTGTCCATTTCAAAATAGGGTTTCAGCTGGGAAGCATCAAAATTGTATCGATCTGCCCGAACTTTTTCTGTATAAAAATCCCAATCCCAGGATGCCAATTCAAAATCGCCTCCTTCGGCATCAATCATTTTTTGAAGGTCTGCTGCTTCCTTTTTTGCATTGGTCAACGCTTTGGGAGCAAGACTGCTCAACCGTTCATTTACGGCCGCTGGCGTAAGAGCAGTTTGACTTTCTAATCGATAGGCAGCATGATTGGCGTATCCCATGAGTTGGGCCCGTTCGGCACGGAGTTTCAATACTTTCGTCAAATTCTCTCGATTATCAAACTCGCCGCCACGGCTCCCCCGTGAAAGTGATGTTTTATGAATTCGTTCTCTTAATGCACGGTTGGTGAGAGAAGACATGGGTGGCTGCCCGCTGGTGTTTTTTAGGGCCAATACATATTTGCCGGATAATTCGCGTTTTTCCGCTTCCTCGGCAGCTGCATCAATGGCACTTTCAGACAAGCCGTCTAATTCAGCTTTCGTATCCACAACCACAGCTAATGCATTTACTTCTTTTAATACATTTTGGCTGAATTGGGTTTGGAGGACGGCAATTTCGCCATTGATCGTTTTGAGGCGCTCTTTTTCTTCCGATGATAGTTTTGCGCCGGCCCGGACGAAATCTGTGTAATATTTTTCTACAAGGCGGATACCTTCAGCATCCAACCCTAAATTATTTCGATTCTCATGTAAACTGCTCACTCGTTCGAAAAGAGATCCATTTAATAAAATTTGATCACTGTGCGCCGACAGTTTAGGCGCCATGTCACTGCGGACCGCTTCCATCTCATCATTGGTATGAGCAGAGATAAGGGCAAAAAAGACGGTGGCTACCCGATCTAAAAGTGCGCCGGATTTTTCCATAGCTATAATTGTATTTTCAAATGTGGGTGCATCGGCATTATTGGCAATAGCGTTGATTTCTACCATATGTTCCGCCATTCCCTTTTCGAAGGCTGGGGCATAGTGTTCATTTTTCACCCGATCGAAGGGCGGATATTTCATATAGAGATCGCTCTCAGCATAAAATGGATTTTCCGCAACTGTGGATGGCGCCACTGCGGTTGGTTCAGATTTAGTATTTTGCACAGCGCATCCCCCGATGATGATTACACATGATACGATTCCTGTAAATAGTTTTGTTTTCATTGGTGATAAACTCCCCGTTTAAATGTTTCATTTGTAGAGCGAAAATAAGGGAAAGGAGGGAAAATAATGAAGAATGAATTTTGATTAATGATTTAATCTGCAATCAACAATTAAATATAATTATTAATCAACATCAAATAAATTCATTTCACTATGCTTGGTCAATGTTTATAAAAAGTCCTAAATTACTTGATGGGTAGACTAACGATTTCAACAAATTCGATTCACTGGTGTGATCTTGCGCCACTTCTGAACAGTCCTGCACGCGTGAGCCTCAGCCCTGAGGCAAAGAAATCCATTAAAGATTCTCATAAAGTACTGAAGAAAGTCCTCTCATCGGGGCAGCAAGTTTATGGTGTCAATACGGGTTTTGGCCAGCTGAGTACGGTTTCCATTGATGCGGCCGATCTCAAGCAACTTCAATTGAACCTCGTCCGATCTCACGCCTCTGGTGTGGGCAAACCGTTGGATTTAGGCGTAACGCGGATTACCATGATTCTAAAGCTCTTGACATGGGCCAAAGGGCACAGCGGTATTCGACCTGAATTGGCGAAGTTAATGGTGGGGATGCTAAATCATGACATTTTGCCCCTTATTCCCCGACAAGGTTCCGTAGGAGCATCAGGCGATTTAGCGCCATTGTCTCACATGGCACGGGCCATGATCGGCGAAGGAGATGTACATTTTCAAGACCGTATCATGCCCGCCATGATTGCCTTAAAAGAAGCTAATTTAGAGCCCACAGTTCTTGAGGCAAAAGAAGGCTTGAGCCTCATCAATGGTACACAAGTATCCACCGCTTTGGCTATCCGGGCATTGGCTGAATCGAAAAAGATTCTAGAAACAGCGGACATTGCCGGTGCCCTAAGTGCAGAAGCGAGCCTTTCTACCCGCACGGTATTCACACCCAAAATTCATCGATTAAAAAAGCACAGTGGCCAATTGGCTTCTGCTGCCAATGTATATCAACTCCTTAGAGACAGTGAGGTGGCTCAATCTCATGATGATTGCGGCCGCATTCAAGATCCATATTGTGTTCGGTGTATTCCTCATGTTCACGGCTCCAGTCGAGAAGTGTTCACTAATGCAGAGAAGATTATTCAAAATGAAGTGAATTCCGTATCGGATAATCCGCTGGTTTTTCCCAATGGAAAAGTAATGAATTCTGGCCATTTCCATGCGGAACCCGTGGCGCAAGCATTGGATACATTATCAATTGCCCTTGCAGAAATTGGTGCCATTGCAGAACGACGGGTGAATTATTTTATGAAAGGAATTGGAGATCGTGTTCCCATGTTCGGTGCTGTAGATCCGGGATTAGAATCTGGTTTTATGCTGGCCCAAGTGACGGCAGCTTCATTGGCATCTGAGAATAAAACATTGGCCCATCCCGCCAGTGTGGATTCGATTTCTACTTCTGCAGGGCAAGAAGACTTTGTTAGTATGGCTCCATGGGCAGGTCGAAAATGTTTGCGGATTTTACAGAATGTAAATATGATTTTGGCCATTGAGCTCTTGGTGGCAGGGAATGTGAATTACCGCTTCCATAGGCAATATAAATCGTCTCCGGGACTCATGCCGGTTATGCGATTGCTCATGCGATCGAAAGTGCTTCACAAAGCAGATAGGCCTTTGTCCGAAGATATTCAAACTGTTTCCAATTTGATCCAATCCGGAACGATTTTAGATCGAGTTCAAAAAATTAATCCATTAAAGTAATCCATGAAAAACAGACCACCATTTATACAAGCACTTACTTTTGATGATGTCCTTCTTGTTCCTGCACACTCAACCGTAGTGCCTGCGGAAGTCTCCCTCCGCTCTCGTTTGACGCGTGAGATTGATCTGAATATTCCGCTGATCTCTGCGGCCATGGATACCGTGACTGAGTCCCGGGCGGCCATCTGTCTGGCCCAGGCCGGCGGAATCGGGGTCGTGCACCGAAACATG
>LSCF01000070.1 GCA_001577025.1 Fidelibacterota bacterium TCS55
TAATATCAAGGCAAGGTATTTCCAGACCATTTCCAGTTTTTCTTTAGTATTCATTTATGTATTCCTTTCATTAATTAGCCGGACAAGCCATCATCCTGAAGGATAGAAAGTACTTACTTACCAATAAAAAAAGGAAATATTTTATATTTAGTAAATGGTACTTTTTCCTGCAAGTGCGCCTTCTATTGTTAAGGATAAATCATTAAATTTGTAATCATGTCCACTGACCAAATTGTTATATCATTAATCATTATTATTACCTTTGGCCTTTTTATCTGGGGCCGTTGGCGGTATGATATTGTTTCTTTAATCGCTCTTTTTACTCTTGTTCTTATGGATAGTATTTTAGGGGGAGAAGCCTCTTCGCTTATGTCAGATCCAGGTCAGGCATTTATGGGCTTTGGGCATCCAGCGGTGATCACGGTTGCTGCTGTATTGGTAATCAGTAGGGCCTTACGGAATTCCGGTGCTGTGGATCTCATGGCCCGCTATTTAAAACCATTAACCCATCAACAGACCTCCCATATTACCAGTTTGGGAGGTTTAATTGCTGTTTTATCTGCCTTCATGAATAATGTGGGGGCTCTGGCTTTGATGCTCCCCGTGGCAATGAAAACAGCATGGGAACAGAAACGGTCTCCCAGTCTGCTGTTAATGCCCATTGCCTTTGCTTCCATTCTTGGCGGTATGATCACCATGATTGGGACACCTCCCAATATTATTATAGCCAGTATGAGACAGCAACAGCAGGAACTCCTCCTATCTGCAGCAGCGTCTGATAGCAATTCCCAGGCTGCTGCCTACTTGAAGCAAATGGATATGGTACCAGGTATATTTGAACCGGCACCTTTTGGCCTCTTTGATTTTACACCAGTAGGAGGGATCATTGCGATCTTGGGTGTATTATTTGTTGCCCTGGTGGGCTGGAGGCTTGTTCCGAGAGAAAGGCAGGTGCAGCCGGGTTCCGGATCACTTTTTTCATTGGAAGAATATGTGACAGAAATACGTTTCCCAGAAGGATCAGGGTTGATTGGTGAATCTGTAGAGGCCGTGAATAGGGTAACGGGGGATAAGCTGACCCTGCTCCGCTATATTAACCGAGAAGGGAAGGCCAGGCCCTTGAACTTGAATAATCGGATTCAGATCGATGATCAATATCTCGCCATGGCTGATCCTGCCGATCTAAAAGAAATGATGGATACATATAGCCTTAAACTGACTAAAGAGATGCGTTATCGAATTGATTCCTTAAAGAATGAAGATACCACGTTTATCGAAGTCCTGGTTTCTCCTGAATCGCCGCTGGTGGGCCGGGGCCGCAGCTATTTGCGGAGACGTTCATCAAATCAATTGGTATTGATGTCTGTTGCAAGGCAAGATAAACCGATCCATAAGCGCCTGGGTAAAGTGCAATTCCGCGTGGGGGATGTCCTACTCCTTCAGGGCGATAAAGAATTATTACATACAAATGTGGCGGCCCTGGATCTACTGCCATTGGCGGAACGGGAGATTGAAGTGGGTGTTCTATCTACGGTCAGTTATGCCCTTTTCATTTTTGCTGCTGCAATTCTATTAAGTATATTATCGATTGTGCCCACAACCATATCCTTTATTGGTGCAATTCTGGCCTATGTTTTTTCCGGGATATTGCCTGTCCGTGACCTCTATAAGAATATCGATTGGCCTATTATCATATTACTGGGGGCCATGATTCCTATCAGCAGTGCCCTGCAAAGTACCGGAACGACAACGCTAATTGCAGATCAGGTGTCTCTCATGGCTCAAGGTCTGCCCACCTGGGTCATTGTTGCTTTAATCATGGCGATTACCATGACATTATCAGATATTATCAATAATGCAGCCACAGCCTTGATTATGGCTCCCATCAGTGTAGGGATGGCCATCTCAATGGGGGTCAATATGGATCCTTTTTTAATGGCGGTGGCAGTAGGTGCTTCCTGCGCATTCCTGACGCCGATCGGGCATCAATGTAATGCCCTTATTCTGGGCCCTGGCGGTTACCGTTTCAGTGATTACTGGCGGATGGGTCTGCCTCTTGAAATTATCATTGTTGCAGCGGGGACGCCCTTGATCATGCATTTTTGGCCCCTTTAAATTTTATAGATTTATCTTTTTTTCTGACACCGGGGGCAGAAATGGGTTCCTCTTTGTCCTAAAAAGATTTTTTGAATCAATGTTTTGCAGCGGGGGCATGGTTCATTGGATTTACCAAATACATTCAGATAATTTGCAAAATTTCCCCGAGCTTCATCCCCAGGCGAAAAATTAATAATGGTCGTTCCTTTGTGTCCAATGGCCTTATTTAAAATTTCCTGAATGGCCTGATGCAGTCTATTGGATTTTACTGTACTGATATTACAACATTTCTCCATGGGATGGATGCGGGCAGTCCATAGGCTTTCATCTGCATAAATATTACCTATGCCAGCAATGAATTTTTGATTCAAGAGTTTTGGTTTTATCATACCTGGGGAGCGCTGTAGGCCTTCTTTTAGAAATTGCCTTGTAAAAGCGGAGCCTAATGGTTCTGGTCCCAACTTTGCTTCCAATTTGGAGAGTGTCTCAAAATAATACCACCGGCCAAATTTTCGATAATCTTTAAAATACAGATTGGTGCCATTTTCAAATTTCATGAGTACGGTAAAATGCTTAAGATGATCTGTTTTATTGATCTTGGTCTGAAGTCTGCCAGTCATGCGAAGGTGAATGGCGAGATAACCTTGATCTAGATCCAAAATAATATATTTACCCCTGCGCCAAAGTTTAGAAATGTTCTGACTCTTAAGTTTATGGTTCAATTTTGTTGGGGAAATAGAATGGAATACTTTATTCCATTCGTTCAAAGGTTTCACCGATTGAATCTTTTGACCTTCAACATATTTTCTAAAATGATTTACAACTGACTGGACTTCAGGTAATTCGGGCATTAATTATTTTTCAATAGGGTTAGAAACAAAAAACCCCACGGTCTGTGGGGTTTTTTGTTTAAGATGTTAACGATACTATAGTGATGATTTTTTCTTTGTTTCTTTCTCTTTTTTTGAAGGGACTGAAAATCCTTTTTCAAAGGACCCATCTGAAAAAAGCAGGGATACTTTTGTATCCGATTTCTTTGTTTTATTCAAACAATTATTGCAGCAGAACTTCACATCGGTCCCATTTACCGCATATGTTTTACTATCTTTCATCCCGCGGCCTGTAACCGGGCATGCTGTTTGAATATATTGACCTGTGGCCACCAACTGAAAGTTTGCAGCAGGTATAAAATCTGCGCTGCTGGTTTGAAATTCTTCTTTGCATCCGCCACAACAGAAATAAACCTTACCGGCTTTATAGGCAGCAAATTCTTCTTGATCAATAGGATCGCCAGTTACTACGCACTTGACCGCAGGTTTGGATGGTTTGTGCGGTTTTGCTGCTTCATGTGTTTGGGCACCTGTAATCCCGAAGACAAATAAAATTAAGATTAAAAATTGTTTCATTTTTGAGTCCTTAATGATTGTTGTGTATTATTTGATGATTAATAGAATTTAAGAATGATTTCTAATTAGAAGGGTAAATCAAATGTTAAAAATATCTGAATGAACAAATTTTAAGTAGCAACAAGTGACTACAGGTTTTAGTTTTAGAAATGCGAAACACCTACCTGTTCCCATTTCTCATGATTGCAGGATGCCAATTCAATATTGCTCCTCCCATGGAACCTCAATATATCCCTGTAGCAGAAAAACATTATCGCAATTACTTTGAACGGAATAGAGAAGATCTAGATATAGTTGAAGGTGTATGGACCGAATATGTGGTCGGATCACTCTATGAAGATGGTAAATTGATCCAGCGAAAAGAAATTCCCCAAAAAGCTCGATGGGTCGTAATTAAAAAAGGTGCTCAGTACCAGATTCTAAATGAATACGGGGAGCAAAATAAGTTTGTGGCTTCTTTTAAGCCTACCCGGGACAAGAATATATTCACCTTTGATTGTTTATTTCTTCAATCAAAAGACCATATTCGTGTTAAAGCCACTCTTATTGAAGGGAAACGGATTGAAATGGCTTACGATGCTCCGGAAGGGATATTTGCGGAACATTATAGTGAATTTATGGGTGAAGCTCTAAAATCAGATCCTGCCAAGACGCTCCAACTGTATTGGCAGTTCAATTGGCTAAAAACCTTTCCAAAATAAAACTAAGTTTCATGCCTTGAATGAGTTTCAACAAGGGAGATACCTTTAATCCCATAACTTTTTCATCAGATTATGTGTAGAATCTCTATAGAAGGAGTGTGAGTTTTTGCCGAATAAACCAAGTGTAAATCAAATAGGGTCCAGCCGCCGTTCGTTTATCCGGACAGGGATTTTGGGTGCTGCATCAGCCTGGATATCCAAGGACATCCTATTCGCAGGAACAAACCGTGTGGTTCCTCCATTGTCTTCTTTGGATCAAGATTGGAAACAGATTCGGTCCCAATTCATTCTAAAAAAAGGTATGACCTATATGAACAACGCCAGCCTGGGTATGCCTCCTTTGCCAGTGGTAAAAGCAGTTCAAAATGGATATGAATCCATTTCTAATGAACCTCTGCACGGTAAACATGATCTTCAGGCAATTATAAAAGATAAAGTTATTCCAGGTCTCGCAGATACATTTGGTGCTGATTCAGATGAGATTGTTTTGACGCGAAATGCATCTGAAGCACTTCATATTCAGGCCCTGTCATTTAATTTAAAGCGTGGGGATGAAGTAATCATTACCACTCAAGAACACCCGGCAGGCCTGAAGCCCTGGATGTTGCGCAAAAAAAAGGAAGGGGTCAGGGTCAAACAAGTCTTTATTCCTAGCCCACTTACTGATCAATCGGATGTATTAAATCGAATCGAATCAGCCCTTACAAGACGGACCAAAGCCATCAGTTTTTGTCATGTGACCCGAGGTGGGCACCTATACCCGGTAAAGGCATTGGCAGCCATGGCAAAAGAGAAAGGTCTTTTTACCTTAGTCGATGGGGCACAGGCCATTGGTCAATTCCCGCTCAATCTTCATGAACTAGGTTGTGATGCTTATGCCGTAAGCCTGCATAAATGGGTATTGGCACCTGCCGGTACGGGATTTCTTTATATCCGGAAAGGGGCCCGTGACCGGTTCCGTTCGCCATTTGAAACGAATCCAACAACAGATGCCCCTGGGTTTGATCCTCCGGGAACAAAAGATTTTCCCTTGCGAGCCGCCATCGGTGCCGCGTTAGATTTTATGAATCAGATTGGATGGGAAAATGTGGAAACCAGATGTCGGTATTTATCTGACTACTTGAAAGACGGGTTAAAGCAAATTGATGGTGTCACTTTGTTGAGTGGCGGGAATGATACTATTTCTGCGCCAGGCTCTACTATTTTTGAAAAAGAAGGACTAGACGCCTTAGAAGCCGTACCGATTTTTGAGGATAAGATTAAAACGCATATTGATGAACATCAACGTGACGGCCATAATGCAATCCGAGTATCAACGCATATATACAATAATACTGCAGAAATTGATCGTCTATTAAATATTTTATAATTGATGAAATCTATTTTTGCTCTATTACGTCCGGCCTTTAAGATACCAACAACAAAATGGAGCGCTAAGCTTAACCAGCGCTGGATTCCAAATGTATCAACATTCTTTATACTTGCATTTGGATTGTGGCTTTTTGGGACGGGTACCGCGATCATTATTAAGGCAGAAATTGGCGTAGCGCCTTGGACTGTTCTATCTCAAGGAATCAGTGAAAAAACGGACTGGAGTATTGGGTATGCAAATTTTATCATTAGCCTATGTGTACTTACGCTTTGGCTCCCTTTAAAAGAAAAGCCAGGTTTGGGAACATTAATGAATGTTATTATTGTTGCAATTTCAATTGATTTGATGATGCCTTTTTTCCCCATTCCGGAGGTCTTTCTTGTTGCGGTCATCCAAGTATCTTTTGGTATTATAATGATTGGTTTAGGTAGCGCCCTTTACCTCACCGCAAATCTGGGACCTGGGGCCAGGGACGGCTTAATGACAGGAATTCAACGCTATTTAAACAGACCTATTGGGGGCGTGCGCTTTGGTATTGAGGTCAGTATTTTGATTGTAGGTTGGTTCCTTGGGGGAGATATTGGTATTGGAACGGTTATGTTTGCTCTTTTTTGTGGACACATGATCGCAATTTGGTTAACCATTATTGAAACTAGTGAAACATTTTTTGTAAAAATGAACTTATATAAAAGTTAGTCTTTATTCTATGGTAGAAATTTTAACGTTAATTGTATCTGCTTTTCTCACATCGACCCTTTCTGCAGTCATTGGTATGGGTGGTGGTGTCACTCTTCTGGCTATCATGGCTTTGGTTATTCCAGATGGCTACCTTGTAGTCGCCTACCATGGAATTATTCAATTGGTAAGTAATTTTACCCGTACTACAGTATACCGTGAACAGATTGATTGGCCAGTACTAGTACGGTTTGCTAAGGGAATAATTCCAGGACTATTTTTTGCTGCAGGGATTGTATACGGTTTAATTCAGTTATTTAATGTATCCTCAGCAAGTGAACTCAAGATTGATTTTTTAAAGCCTTTGATCGGTATATATATTATTTGGTTTCTATATCTTCGTAAAAAGAAACCAATATCGGACAAATCTTTCTTATGGATGGGTTGGCTGAGTGGGTTAGTCACCGTATTTGTTGGTGCTGCAGGCCCATTAATCGCCCCTTTTTTCATTAGTCGAGAAATGAAGAAAGAATCTGTAATTGCTACAAAAGCCGCCTGTCAAGCCATTGGCCACTTGGGTAAATTGCCTATATTCATTTTTCTATTTAACGTCGATTATATTGAAGATTGGTTGATTATCCTCCTTTTGGTTCTGGCCGTCTATTTCGGCACCAAATTCGGGAAAAGGATGTTGGGGAGACTCCCTGAAAAAACATTTAAAATGCTGTTTAGAGGTGCACTTACATTAATTGCCCTTCGTTTGGTTGCAGTCGAATTCATGAACTTGTTATGACTATTGCTGTTATTGGTGCCGGTGTCTTTGGTGTATGGACGGCCTACCATTTAAAGTCCGCCGGACACGATGTAACCCTATATGACCGTCATGGCCCGGGAAACTTGAAATCCAGCTCCGGAGGTGAATCCCGAATGATTCGGGGTATTTATGGAGCCAATCCGCAATATATCGAATGGACATCCCGTTCTTTGGAACAATGGCAATCCTATCAAACCCAATGGGATGAAGCGCTTTACATCAAATCGGGCATCTTGTGGATGTTCTCTGGAGATGATGATTTTGCCCGAGAATCACTACCATATTTACATGATGTGGGATGGCCCGTAGAAGAATTAAGAAAAGATGTAACGGCAAGCCGTTTTTCTCAAATCAATCTTTCGGATATCAATTCATTGTTTTATGAACCGGATGCGGGTTTTTTAAGGGCCAACCATGCATGTAAAGTGGTGGCGGATCAATTTCAACAATTAGGTGGTATCTACACAGAAAAAGGCATTCGCCAACCCTTAGACCTCACCCATATTGAAACAGAAGATGGTACCTCCATTGAAGCGGATCAAATTGTCTTCGCTTGCGGTGCGTGGATGAAACAATTATTTCCGGAAATCTTGGGGGATAAGATTAACCCCACCCGTCAAGAAGTCTTCTTTTTCAACGCACCCGAATCATTTCAAGTCGGCCAAATGCCTATGTGGGCGGATTTTGGCGATGTTTTTCATTACGGTATTCCCGGTTCGAAATATCATAGTTTTAAGA
>LSCF01000071.1 GCA_001577025.1 Fidelibacterota bacterium TCS55
CTGATTACTCATAGGGTAAAAATAAAAAAGCCCTATGGTTTAACACAGGGCTTTTTCAATTGAAATTAGTTTTCGATTTAGAAGCCTTGAACTTTTGCAGATTTTTTGTACAGTTGGAATACTAAATGCCATCCCAAAACAATCATAACCAATAATACACCATAGCCCTCTAAATAATGAGAAACACCAACCGTATGCTCATTAATCATAGTCCATATCAATGGCACGGACATATAGGTGTTATGTTTTGAGCGTAATCCAGCCATCCCAGCATCTGCAGGATCGGGTGCATCTCCATTTTTAATCGCCGCAATGATCCGCTGTTGTGCGGGCCAAATTCTGTACCAAACATTAAAGGCCATTATGGAACCAAACATAGTTCCAACATGAATATTGTATGCTCTGTATTCCGTCATTTCAGCCACGAAAACAAGAAAGCATAATACACCGGCAATTCCTAAAAAGCTGATAATTGTTGCTACACGTACATTCTTAACCAATGCACTTTTATAAAATGCATCATATACAAATACCATTAAAAATGGGATTAGATATGCCATATGTTTGAATTTACTGAATGATTCTCCTACACCAGGCTCAGTAAACATTGAATCATTCATGCTCATCCAATAAACAATAAGCAAGAGGACCAATCCGGTTATCCACGTCCATGCGGCTCCCCATCGAAAAAAGTAAAGGGTCCGCGGCATGATTTCCGGAATCACTTTCTTTTTGGTGTCACCATCCATGGTGGCCACAACATGGCCGTTAATCCAGTTGAAAAAATAAAGTAAGCCGATCCATAGGACTCCGGCAATTACATGTAACCATTTAAAAATGGGCGTAATGAATTCCATTCTATTCTCCTTATTTGTAAATAGACTTTGGTTGCAAGTCGATGAAAGTTACGGCAATATTAATTGTGGATTCAAGCGGGGCTCAAGAATTTTTACTGGGATATGGGAATAATTCCGCCAGTGATTTTACCCGACCGAATTCATCTTTATACATGACATGCTCCCGTTTGAATTGGGCATAATGATTCAATCCGGACGCAGCGGCAAGGGAGTTCAATCCATTTCGCAAGGTAATCACATAGTTCAATACACGCCATTGTTTTTCATCCACAACCAAGGCTTTTTGGTGATCAGAATCTGTGGTAGCCACACCCACAGGACATTTATTGGTATGGCATTTTTCAGCGCCAATACAACCAACAGAAATCATCATACCGCGGGCGATATTAATCAAGTCTGCTCCCATACCCATGGCAATGGCAATTTTGTCGGGACTGAATAATTTTCCGGATGCAAACACTTTCACGCGATCCCTAACACCATATTTTCGTAAAGCATTGTCCATATAAATTAAACCTGATTTTACAGGCAATCCCATGGTGTCCGCCATTTCTTGATAGGTCGCACCGGATCCTCCTTCTCCTCCATCCACGGTAATGGCGTCAGGTCCGCGGCCAGTTTCAGCCATATATTGACATAGATCATCTGCAGAATCAGGCCCGCCCATGACCACTTTAATTCCAATAGGCTTGCCACCCAAATCTCTCAGTTCATCAATAAAATCAAAGAGCGTCGGAATATCATGAAATTGTTTATGGCGGTTTGGTGAATCCACACTCTTCCACGGTTTTACACCACGAATTTCTGCAATTTCAGGATTGACCTTGTTCCCTTCTACATGTCCACCACGAATCTTAGCACCTTGGGCCAATTTAAGTTCAAACATTTTGACTTGAGGGTTTGCAGCCTTTTCTTTGAATTTTTCAGGACTAAATTCCCCATCTTCTGTGCGGACACCAAATAGCCCTGGGCCGATCTGCATGATTACATCGCCACCACCTATGGTATGGTATTTTGCCAAACCGCCTTCACCTGTATGGACCCATGAACCGGTGGCTTTACCCAAGCCAAGACTGATGGCACTAATTGCGTTTTCGCCCAATGCGCCAAAACTCATGGCAGACATCCCCACAGGGCCTTGCACATGCCAAGGCTGGCTGCAACTCGGACCGACTACGATAGCATCATCTTTGGTTAACCGCCATGGTTGGATATCCACTTCTTCTAAATTTTCTTTTCGAGAAAATAATCCTTCGGTCCCCGCATAACGCTTCGTGGTAATCTTTGGTTCTCTTTCTACTCGCATTTCTTCTGCCAATTTTGGGAACATATCATTTTTCAGATACCACCCTGAATTATTAAAATTTCGTTTAGAACCGAATGCGATCAATGTTTTCATATATTTGCCCGCAACCACAATGTTTGCAAAATCGGTTCGACTGAATGGGCGACCTTCTGTATCGCTGTCAAACATGTATTGACGCATTTCAGGACCAAGCATTTCAAAAATATAACGGATACGGCCAAGAAGGGGGAAGTTTCTAAGGACAGAATGCTGGCTTTGGTTTCGATCCTTGAAATAGAGATAAATAAATAATACCGGCGGAACGGTAATCACAACAATAAAAACAGTCAATAATATATTGAGGGCTATATTTTGAAACATATTTAAATCGCCTTTAAAGTATCATTTAACAATCAGTGCCGGACAATTACAATTTTCGCATACATTGAGTGGCTTACTCCCTGTAAAGAATTTTGTCAGGGGACTTTTTGTAGAATTGCCCATAACTATAATATGATCATCTTTTGCAGTCTCATTCATGACGTTAATAAATTTACCGTGAACCAAATTCACTTGGTGTTCTACCCCCGCCCTTCGTAAAAATTTATCGGCCCAATTCGAGGCTTCTAGATAATCAGATCTAAATTCTTCAGTATTTGAAATCGTAATAGCATTTACATCCAATTCAAATGCTTCCGCTACCCTAACGCCATATTTTAATGCTTTTTTGGTATTGGGTGCATCGTTCACAGCCAATAACAATTTATAGTTTCGGGCCCTATCATAATTCTTCACCACAAAAATTGAACTATCAATATATTGAACCAAATCGTGGGTCATTCGTCGCTCACCACTTCCGCCAATAATCGTCACATCTATTCCACTCCGTTTCACTTCATCTCTTAACTGCTGGATGATCTCACCATTCCGCAAAATCAAGCCCACTTCCTGAGTCATTCGTCCTTCTAGATGGACTTCACATCGATCATCATCAGTTTGGACAAGTTTATCTGTATTGAATTCACTGCTTTCCATTCTGATATATTCATTCTCCACCAAATATTCATAAGC
Organism: Fidelibacterota bacterium TCS55; assembly: GCA_001577025.1. Lineage (GTDB taxonomy): Bacteria > Fidelibacterota > Marinisomatia > Marinisomatales > TCS55 > TCS55. Next base: position 3,214 of record LSCF01000071.1, read on the forward strand.
CCATTGGAGTACATCTACACCCTGCCGATCCAACTCCCAGTTCGCAAGGTTCTCCTGGGCGAGAATCACTTCTGATGTACTGAATGCGCTAATCTTATCGCCTACATAGACGATATCTACAGCAGCGTTAAATGCCTTGGCAACGCGCATGCCTAATTCAAGGGTGGGACCAGAATAGTCTTTACTTCCGACTGCAATGAGGAATTTCATGATAAGTATGGCCAGTATAAGTTTGAGATTAAGAAAAGAAGGAAAATGGAAATGACAAACAGCTTCCATCCTGCTTTAAGGTAATCACTTGATTTCACCAGCCCGCTGGAATGTATAATCATACATGTGGGTGATGCTACAATTGTTAAATAGGCAAAGGCCGATGCAATGGATGTGGAAATACCGAGAATAATTGGGTTTCCGCCCATGTCCAAAACGACCGGTCCAAGCACGGCCACAGTAGCCGCATTGCTTAAAAAGTTGGTGAGTATGCCGGTAAGAAAAACGGAAATGAACCATTGCATAAATCCGAGATCATCAATAACCATACTCATACCGTTGATGGATTGGGTTGCCACCCATTCTGCAGCACCGGTTTCTTTCATTTGAATGCCCAGTGAAATGGCTGCGCCAAATAATAAAATTACACCCCAGTTTGTATTACGATTAATATCATGCCATTCGATGAGTCCAAAAGATAGATAAAGAAATACACCAATCAAGGCCACAATTCCCAGCCCCAGATAAGGACTCAAAAATACCCATCCAAGAAATACGAGAATGAAAATGCCAATGGCCATCATTTGATTACCGGTCATCTTTCCAGCTTTCGTAACCTTGACCTTTAGCTTCCTTACGGCTGAATCAAGAATTCGCTGATCGGGCTTAAACGTCATCCAGAGCAATGCCGCGGCAATGGGGATTTCCAATAACAGCATTGGATAGGCATATTTGATCCACTCCAGGTAAGAAATATTGCCCAATCCAAATTCTGAAATATAACCAATCATAATTACATTTCGCCCACCACCAGATGGTGTGCCGATGGAACCCATGGCGCATCCATAGGCAATTGAAAATAATAAAATGGTGGACAACCGATGAACGGTTTTGGGATCATCACTTGTATTTCGAATCAGGGTCAATGCCACGGGCAGCATCATGGCTGCCACTGTGTGTTCACCTATAAAAGATGATAGAATGGATGAAATGGCTACAAAGCCAAAAACGATACGCCATGTTTTATTCCCTGTGAGTTTAATAATACCCAGAGCCAACCGTTTGTCCAATCCCTGGCTTACAATGGCTACGGCCATCATAAGAGATCCCATGATGAAAAATACTGCATCACTCATGAATGATGTGGCCACCCCGTTGGGCGTATCAATCCCAAATACCACTTCTAAAATCAGGATTAAAATGGCCACAGCAGGCAGTGGAATCACTTCACCGATAATCAGAATGAGGGCAATAACAACAATGATGAGCGTGCGATGACCTTCGGGAGATAAGGATTCAGGCGATGGGATATAAAATAGAAATATGCTGATAGCAAATGCGGCAATCAGCCACTTTTTTCGCGTAACCCAATAAAGGAGATCAGCAATGGTTTGGTTCGAAAATCCTAACATTTAAGACATCAATTTAGTACAATTTATTCGTCAGTGCGTACACTCACTTGGGACTTTTGTCCCGTCCGGATGAATGGCCCATTTCCAAATGGGCACTCGTTTCTTGAGTTCAAAGATGAACCAATCCATGGCTTCGATGGCTTGTTTCCGATGCTTGGCCCAAATGGATACATGAAGGCTTGTTTCACCAATCCCTACTCTTCCCATTCGGTGTTTGCAAAACAGATCATTGATGGGGAATTTTTTGCACGTATCTTCCGCAAGTGTGGTGAGTTCCGCTTCGGCCATGCCTTCGTATTGCTCGTATTCTAAAGCGATAATTTTATGGCCATGTTCAGTATCTCGAACGCGGCCGTTAAACACCAATTCCGCTCCATCCTGATTCCGATCATCGTTAGATGGGAAGGGGACAATCGGACCGTTGATAATTTCGACAATAACCATTTATCCGCCCTGCACAGGTGGGATGAAAGCCACTTCATCACCATCAGTTAATATCGTTTCTTCTGACTGATATTGTTGGTTTACGGCCACTCTTAATGAGACGCCATCCAGTTTTCCATCGGCTTTTTCACGGATGATCTTTTCTAAACCTAAAGTAGTTGAACCAGTTTCCATTTCGAGTATTATTTCATTTTCACCCAAAGCATATTTCACTTGGGAGAAACATTTAACTTTAATTTTCATTTTCAAATTTCTATTATTTCTGTTGAATGATTCATACCATCATAAATGAGCAATTTGCCCACCAAATTAGGGTTAATTCCGACGATTAATTTGACTGCTTCCAATGCTTGGATATTCCCGATAATTCCCGGCAACATGCCCAGCACTCCGGCATCTTCACAGGTATCCCCACCTGATGGGGGCTCGGGGAATAATTCAGAATAACCGGGACTCCCATTCGCATTTAATATGGCAACTTGTCCTTCGAATCGAAACAGTCCGCCATAGACCATTGGGATATTTTTTCTTTTAGAAATCTGATCCATCAATTGTCGTGTTTTAATATTATCTGTCGCATCTATGATCACATCTGCATCAGCCAAAAATACATCAGCATTTTCTTCATCCAAAAATGTGTCTGTGATATGAATAGAAGTTTCCGCACTAAGTTCTGCCAATTTTTCTTTTGCCACTTTTACTTTCTTTTTGTCCACGTCATCAGGACTGTATAATGGTTGGCGGTGCAAATTTGATAAAGAAACATTGTCTCCATCAATCAAATGTAGATACCCAATGCCGGCTGTGAGTAATGCTTGGGCTGCAGGACATCCCAATCCGCCTACGCCAACGATGGCCACTTTCCCACCCAATAATTTCTTCTGACCTTCTATACCAATTTCAGGCAAAACAGTTTGGCGGGACCATCGGCTCAAATCTTTCTGCTCTCGATAAAATTCATCCCAAGCTTGAGCGCCGCCTAAAAGGCTGAATGTATCGGCCAATTCATTTTCGATGATCATGCCTTCGGTGACAATCCCGAATTGGCACACCAATACTTTTTGTCCATTAATTTCTACGCCATTTTCAGAAAGGACTGCATCTAATCCTTCTATTGGGAATTCTTTTCGTTGTTCTTTTGGGCGGACATCGATCACAGTCAATTCAGTTTTTCGATCGTTTAATTCTTTGGGTGTGATGATCAATGAACGGTCTTCCACGGTAAAATATTTATAGTGATTTTATCACCATTATTTAAAATGCTATCTTCTGGATCAGCAGCTAATATACAATTCGCATCCAAGGAAGATGTGAGCATGTGGGATCCCACTTTTGATGCGGGACGACACACCAACTGGCCGTTTTCAATCCATACCTTTCCAAACAGAAATCGTTTTTTCACGGGCTCTCTGGGGAAGGATTCTGTTAATTTTCCCGTCAATGGTTCCGATTCGTTTTTCCCCATTATTGTTTCCAAAGCTGGCCAAACCCATTCCATAAATCCTATATAAGATGAAACCGGATTGCCGGGCAATCCGAATATTAATGTGTCCTGACCTGTGCCAAAGAAGAGTGGCTTCCCAGGTTTTTGGGCCACCTTCCAGAAATGTTCTTTCACGCCCAATTCCATAAATACATCCCGGACATAATCATACCGCCCCATGGACACACCGCCGGATGAAATCACTACATCGCATGAGTCCAATGCGTCAGATAAAAAATGTCTTAATGATGCTTTATCATCCTGAATCACATCCCGCATGACCACTTCTGCCCCGGCCTTTTCAGCCAAATCCGCAAATACATATAAATTGGAATTATAGATCTGTCCCGGTTCTAATGTATTCCCAGGCTCTACCAATTCATTCCCTGTTCCAAAAATGGCGATACGCGGTTTATTTGATACACTTACTTTATCAATCCCGAATGTGGCCAACGTGCCAATTTCGCCGGGTGTGATTCGAGTACCCTGTTGAATCAGGACGTCCCCTTTTTTGATTTCTTCTCCTTGTTTACGAATATGTTTACCCATTGATGTTTCAA
>LSCF01000072.1 GCA_001577025.1 Fidelibacterota bacterium TCS55
TGATTTTAGTTTGAGTAAAGAGGATTATGAGCGGATGGGTTTAGAGGAGTTGGGCGAGATGGAATGCTGAAAGCCCGAGAAGCCCCAAACATCAATTTGATACTATTATTAAGAAAAAAAGTGGTAATAGATGCGCAATTTTGCATGCCATAAGCATCATATGACTACATTTGAGTATGCTATAGGCCACTAATTAGCCACATACAGAAGAGATAGCATAAAACCCGTAAAGTCTGCTTATATGGTCGTTTTGCCCAATTAATCGATGAAATAACACTGTAAATGGTGTGTATGGAAACACCCAAAAACTTAAAAACTTCCTAAAGGCGAGAGTTTCCCCTAATTATAAACCAATGTTGTCGTGTTAATATGTGGTCTCCCGTCTGGAGTAATATACTTACGCTCAACAACTATGAAATATCCACGATCAAGCATTTGCTGATAAGGCACATTGCTGTGCATTAGAACTCCTTTTATTTCGTAGAATCTTAAATAAAGTATTGCGACCAACGCCGGGGTAATCTAATACTGGCAAAGAATATAGAAAAGATTTTACATTTTTTTTACTACCTATGATGGTGAATCGGGTAAGGAAAAAGGACATGAAACCAAGGAAATCTGATACATTTATGAGCACTAAAAGATACAAAAATGATACAAATCTGCGCAAAAAAGATACTAAAAAGTACACAAATAGAGCAGTAAATTCTGATAGCGGGATAATTAAGTATGCCGTTCCACCAGGCGATTTAGATGAGAATGTTGAAAAAAATGGTGAGAATTTGTGGCAATTAATGAACGAGCTAACAGATGTGAAAAAGAAAACTGATTCAAATCAGGGGAAATAGTGATATTTAAAGCTGATAGAGAAAACAAGATGGTTGAGATTCGTGTTATTGGGAAAGACGGCGATGGAGAGTGGTACGGATCAGACGATTACGGTACAATGTACTACCGCTTAAGTTTCTTATTTATTAATGACAGCATTAACAATCCCCCTCTAATAACTCGGGCATTAGTTTCGGTTGTAAGGGGTAGAAAAATTTATTAAATTGGATAATGAAAATGATAGACACCAAGGTTGGTCGTACAGCTAATGCTATAAATGATAAGCTTTCAAAGATTGCCCCAGCAGCAATGCCAGCTGTTGAAGTAAACGAAAACGGGGAGCAGTTGGTAAACGCGAGAGATTTGCATAAGTTCTTGGAGGTGAAGTCAGATTTCAGGAATTGGATTAAAAATGCCATTCGAGACTTTGGTTTTGAAGAGAATGTGGACTATGGGAGTTACGGTAAAAATTTACCGAAATCCACAGGATGATGAAGAAATTTATACATTGGGCGTTCGCATGGCCAGGAGTAGTAATGGCGGCCGATCTTTTTCCACCATCCATGGCAATGTGCATCATATCCAGCCCAGCCCAGCTCAGACCCTTCATTTGGATCACTGCGAATTATGGATCGATCCAAATCACCCTAACCGGATCGCTGTGGGTAACGATGGCGGGCTATATGTAAGTAATGATAAGGGACAGAATTGGCTCCATTACAATAATATCCCTGCCGGTGAATTCTATGACATTACGGTGGATAACCAGACCCCATACAATATATATGGGGGTGTTCAGGACGATGCCACTGTTTACGGACCTGCAAAGGCATGGCAAGCAGGACAAAAGGATGAATGGAAATACCTATGGATCGATGCATGGAGCGGCGGAGACGGATGCGTTACCGAAGTGGATCCGCAGGACCCGAATACAGTTTATTTTAGCCGGCAGCATGGAGATGGACTTCGCAAAGATATGGCGGCAGATACATCTAAACAAATTGGTCCTGCCGGTACAGAATTATCCAAAACAAATAAAATTCGTTACAATTTTGTATCCCCCTATATCATTTCGCCTCATGATCCTCAAACGCTCTACCATGGGGGGAGCCGTGTCCTTCGATCTACAGATCGGGGAGAATCCTGGGAATCCATTAGCCCAGACATTACCCGGTCAAGCGATTCGAATAAACAGGCATGGGCCGGGGGCGCCATTGCAGAATCTCACCTGGTAAAGGGACTACTATTTGTAGGAACAGACAGGGGAGGATTATGGATAAGTGAAAATGGCGGAAAAGACTGGTTAGAACGTTCTTCAGGATTGCCAATGGCTTATATCCGGAGTATTTATCCCTCACGGTTTAGTGCCAGCCGCATCTATATAGCCATGACGGGAATCAATTATGATGATCTGAATAATTATCTTTTTGTTTCGGACGATCTTGGCCAGACGTGGACATCCATCTCAAACAACCTGCCAAATGATCCTGCGAATGTAATCATTGAGGATTCCCAATATGAAAATATTCTGTATGCCGGCTGTTACAGAGGGGTATATATCAGCATGGATCAAGGTAGTTCTTGGTCTCTATTTGGAGACAATATGCCAGCTGTGAGTGTGGCAGATCTGGCTATTCAAGAAAGGAAGAATGACTTAGTGGTTGGAACCCATGGTCGTGGGGTTTATTTCTTTAACTTGGATCCTATTCATGAATTAAAAGAATTAGATACCCGAAAACAATTTAGTTTATTGAATGTTTCTGATGTACAATTTCCAAAACAAGTGGACACACATCGGGACGTAGATCTCTCAACATTGACAGCTATGCCAGTGAATGTTTGGGCACCAACGGCAGGCAAGGTTCAGATTTCCATCATTGGTGAAGATGATTCTATATATTGGACAAAAAAGAAACGGGTAAAAAAAGGATTGAACCAATTTCTTTGGGATTTGGTTATATCCTCTACATCAAGTGAAAAGCCTTACTTCGTTCATTACAAACGATACCTTCTACCTGGTGCTTACCGCCTGCAATTAAAAGCTGGTGCAAGAATTGTAGAAAAGCCATTTGATGTAGTTGAATGGCCTTATTAATTCGAGAATCTTTCAATAAAGTCAAATACTCTTCTTATTTCATCTTTGGTATTAAAAAAATGAAGGGCAATTCTTAAATCGTTAGGAGAATCAACTGGTGAAGTAAAGGCTGATTTATTTAAACGAAGATGATCATATATTTCCCAGCCATTTACCCCCTTCGGCAATGTCACAACCAAAATACCAGACCGTTTATCTTCTGAAGTAGGAGATGCTACCTTATATCCCCTACTGGTCCACTCCTCAATTGCATAAAAAACCAGGCTATCAATTCGCTTTAAAATTTTATTGATCCCAATGGACTCATTCCATTTTATGGCTTCATTAAATCCAGCAAATGTAGCAAGTGCTCGAGTCCCAAATTCAAATCTTCTCGCTGCAGGTATTAATTCGAAATTGCCATATTGATCCATTGTTGTATGACTATGCGAACCTGTCCAGGTTAACCATGTAGAATCAAGCATACTCTTTCTACAGAAAAATGCACCTGTACCTTTTGGCCCTAAAATCCATTTATGTCCACAGGTACTGTAATAATCACATTCGAGTTCATGAAAATTTAGTGGCACACATAAAGGACCTTGAGCGCCATCTAAATGGTATCGAATATTTTTTGGTTTCAGTAAACTTGCAATTATTTTTGACTCATCCAATGTAAGCGCCCGGCCATTATTCCTTGATACATGTGGAATACTTACCATTTTTACTTTATTTGTAATGCTTTTTTCTATTTGAGCCACAATATCTACATCACTGTTAAAATTTAATCGTTTAATTTTTATTCCAAATCTTTCGGATAGTGAATACCAAGGAATTGTATTCGCAGGGTGTTCCTGATTGGTAATTAGAACTTCATCCCCTTTTTCCCAATTTATAGCCCAAGATGCAATATTAATACCCTCCGAAGTACTATGTGTTAGTGTAACTTCATCCTCCTCTGCTCCGAAGGTATCTGCCAACTTTTTTCGTAAATCTGATTCTATTTGACCAATGATATCATATACTTCAGGATTGACCGGCCCTCTATTTTGTAATTCAAGATAATTAGCTACCTCTTTCATTACGGATTTAGGTGAAGGACCAATTCCTGCAGTCTGAAAGAATAAATCCTTTGTTGCTGGAATATTACGTCGAGCCCTTCGGACCCAACCTGTATTTGAAATGATTCCATTGTTATTTTTTGAAACATTTTCAATCATTATAGCCGGACTTATCATCGGCAATAAGGACACCTGTTTTAAAAATCTTCTTCTTGCAATTTCTTTCATAATGCTTTCATAAAAACCTGATTTCGGTCATATATAATCTCTATTCTATTTCAGCTTCCGCTTCAATTTCAACCAAATAGTCATCACCAATAAGACCAGATTGGACTAGAGTATTTGATGGATTTATATCCTTAAATCGAACACCATGAGCACGAGCAACTGGTTCCCAATCATTAATATTATTGACATAGATTCTGGTACGAACCACATCGGCCAAATCCCCTCCCAATGATTCAATTGCACCTTGAATTTTATCGATTACAAAATGTGTCTGCGCTGCAGGGTCTGTTCCACCAATTAATCTTTGGCCATGTGTAGCAGTTGTTCCAGAAACATATATCTTGTTCCCAGATTTAATTGCTCTACAGTAACCAGCGAATTCTTCCCAGATGGTATTGCTGAAAATTTGTTCACGGCCTTTAATGTTTTTTTCTGTATTATAAGATTTTGGAATATTTTTTACATGATGGCTTAAATCACCTGCAGCTGTCAAATAAGGTGGCTTTCTATATTCATCGCCGCAATCCCCAGGTACAGGATTTAACTCTTTTTGAGCCAGATCAATTAATTCCAGATCTTCTTTTGTTAAATCTATTTCAAGTAAACGTTTATTTTCTTCAATATGTTCTTTTTCTCCTAATCTAGCACCAATAATAACAGCAATTATTTGAGGGTTTTTAAAAACATATCTTGTGGCAATATTGGCTATCGTAGCATTATGTTTATCTGCAATCTGCTTCATTGCACTTAATAAATTTTGATATAAATCCCAGCCACCCACTACATCGATAAACCTTTTATATTTCATTTCAGACCAAGTTTTTAACTGGTTCTTTTTTGGTTCTGGTCTGTTATACCATTTTTCTGTTAAAAATCCACCAGCCAACGTTCCGTAAGCTAACAGTTTGACACCGTACTTTTCACATACATCCACTATTTCTTTATTTGCCCTTTGATCTAAGACTGAATGACTTATCTGATTACTAACTAGAGGGATTCCAGAAGCACAGGCTATCCTTAAATGGGCTGAATCAAAATTTGTAACTCCTATTTGTTTAATTAAGCCTTCTTCTTTTAATTCCTTCAGATAAAATAAACTGTCTAGCCAGCTAGGATCGGGGTAATGCCAAGCATGATATTGGAGTAAATCAATTGCATCTTGTTGAGTTCGTTTTAAAGCAATTGTAACAGCTCTTCTTACTGTATCTTTATTTATTACCCCAGGTTCTGGTACCCATTTTGTAAAAAGTTGTGCATGTTTACCAATGTTGCTGTTTTTAAAAAAATGACCTGCAATAATTTCACTGGAACCGTAATGGTCTGCCATATCAAAAGAAGAAAGGCCAGATTCAACATACTTAGCCATGAAACTAGAAGTATGCTTGATATCAATCTCCTGTTTACGTTCCATATCCGCAATTTGCCACAGCCCTGTTATAATTGGCGATATTTCAAGATTCGGTGCTAATGTAACTTTATCAATCATTCTTCTGGTAAGAACTTGAAGTGTTCATATTGGTTTTTCCCCCTCTTCCCAATTTTGTACCAATTAAATAAAAAAATGATACTACCAAAAACCATCACAAGAGACCAAACCGCTGTGGAGTGAAAATACCAATTCTCTACCGATGAAGTTAAATCCTTGTAAGTATGGATAGTCAAAAAAAGGATTAAAAAGAGAGTCCCAAACCAACCTATGGCTAACTGATATTTTCGATTTTTAATTACATTTATATTTTTTGCCAACGTTGGATTTGTTTTTTTAATAGAAAGCAAGGTAATACACATGAGCAAAAAATTCACCATCATTGATGTTACCATGATATCAATCCCAAGAAAAAAGTCGCCGGCAAAATGGGAACCCAAAACACCAACGCTCGCCATTCCTCCCGCTAATAATAGCGCTATATGTGGAGTTTGTTTTGTTTGATGAACTCTTGCAACACTTGATGGGAAAATACCATCCTCAGCCCAAGCAAACATTAACCTAGACACCGATAGTAACATTGCAGGAAGGTCATTAATAAGAGCGATGGCTGCACCTAGGATTATAGCAACTCCAAGCCAACTTGGTAGAATATAGCTTAATAGTCCAGGCGCACTTATATCTTTTGATTGTGCTTCTGAAGCAATAAAACTCCAAGGAATTGTGTTATAAACTGCAGCAGTATAAAGGAAATAAAATAATCCTACAGTTAGAATAGCTAACAAAATAGCTTTTGGCAAATTTATTGACGGATTTTTGGCCTCGCTGCCTGCCTGCGCGATTGAATCAAATCCAATAAAGCTTGCAAATAATATAGCAGCGGCAGAAAGAAAAGTTCGCCATTCAAAATTAGTTTGAGAATTTATTTCGATTTGACGATTCTCACTTAATTGGTAGGCTTTTATAAAGTCAGAATGTTCGTAGATAAAACCAAATAGAATAACTATTCCACCAAGGAGAAACATTAACACCATCATTGGAAGCAGCGTGTTCTCATAAGATTTTGTTCCATTTATATTTATCATAACAAACAACCATATTAAGAATAGAGCTAAGCCCACCCTAATTATAGGTTCCTCTAAGCTATTGGATAGATTTAAAAATCCTAATCCCATTGCTACATCTCTAATGAAGGGGATACAGATATAAGCAATTACTCCGATGACTATAGATAAACCAAACCATTGAGAGAAACTTGCTATAAATCCAAGATAGGGGTTTAAACCTCTACTTGCATAAAGATAACTGCCTCCAGCTCGAGGCATGGCAGATGAAAGTATGCCATAAGCAAAGGCAGCAAAAAGAGCTGGTACCATTGCAAAGATAAATGCAGGCAATACATATGGCCCAATACCTTCGACACTGCGGTGGATCATAAATGGAACCACATTTATTGATGCACCAAGCATTGAGCAAATCCCTGTGGCAGATAATGTCAATAAACCTAAACGGCGAGCGAGCCTTGGTTTGTTTATTTCACCCATAATATTTTTTGGCTACTTCAATCAAATTCATCTTGTTAAAATACACTTATATAAATAAAAAAGCCCCATGCATTTAAGCTGTGGGGCTTTTTGATAAATCAAGTTGTTCGTTATTTTATTTTTATTGTGGCTCGGGACGGAATCGAACCGCCGAC
>LSCF01000073.1 GCA_001577025.1 Fidelibacterota bacterium TCS55
CCCATCTGGACCTGCGAAGTGTCCCAATTCCCATGGGAATATTCGGATCAAGAATCATGTCTTATATTAGAAGGTGAAATTGAGGTTAGGACGGAAGTGGAAACGGTAAACATTAAACCCGGCGATTTTGTGGTTTTCCCAAAGGGTCTGACCTGCACATGGATTGTCACATCCCCGGTAAAAAAGCACTATTCATTTACCTAACCTGTAGCCATCATGTATAAAGAAGAATTTTATTCCAGGCACATTGGCCCAAATCAGGAAGAACAGCAGCAAATGCTTAACACCTTAGGCCTTGAATCGCTTGATGATTTAATTGCCCGCACAATTCCGAAGTCCATCCTGAACACAGAATCTTTGGGTGTCGGTGTAGCATTAAGCGAAGCCGAATTAAGTAAAAAGATGAAAACGATCGAACAGCAAAACAGTGTTCTCACTTCCTTAATTGGGATGGGATATTACGCCACATTCCTTCCGCCGGTGATCCGCCGCAACATACTCGAAAACCCAGGCTGGTATACAGCCTACACACCTTATCAGGCAGAAATTTCTCAGGGCGTCTTGAAGCATTATTGAATTTTCAAACTATGGTCTCCGACCTAACAGGGTTGCCGATCGCCAACGCATCTCTCCTGGATGAGGCAACCGCAGCTGCAGAAGCAATGATTATGCTTTACCGGAATTCAAAAACGAAATATATTTATTGTTGCCGATGATTGTCATCCTCAGACGCTTGATGTGTTAAAAACGCGAGCCAATCCCATTGGCATAGAACTGATTATTCAATCAACAGATGATTTTGAATTTAACGAGAATGTGTTCGGTGCATTGCTCCAATACCCTGCAACGGATGGAAAGGTAACGGATTTTACAAATTTATGTGAACAAGCCCATGATAATGGCGTCCGAGTTGCCATGGCGTCCGATCTCCTTAGTTTGGCTATCCTCCCCTCTCCGGGAGAAATCGGTGCCGATGTGGCCATCGGCAGTTCTCAACGATTTGGCGTCCCAATGGGGTTTGGCGGACCCCACGCAGCTTTCATTGCTGCAAAAGAAGAATTTAAGCGGAAAATGCCGGGACGAATTATTGGCGTATCCCAAGATAGTCATGGCAACCGTGCATTAAGAATGGCCCTGCAGACAAGGGAACAGCATATCCGAAGAGATAAAGCCACGTCCAATATTTGTACGGCTCAAGTGCTTTTGGCAGTAATGGCGGGTATGTACGCTGTTTATCATGGCGCTGAAGGCATACGTGCGATTGCGAAAACGGTTCATCAAAAAACAAAGAATCTAGCAAGTGCCATTCTCCATGGGGGGCATACCATAATCCATGACCAGTTTTTTGATACCATTCGCGTAAAATTATATGGGATATCACCCGGCGAACTAAAACAAAATGCTGAGAAGCATAATTTGAATTTCCGTTATTTTGACAATGGTGAAGTGGGTATATCATTGGATGAAACCGTTTCGACAGGTGATCTAGTTGATATTCTAACGGTATTTAATGTAAAAAATGATGATAGAAATAACGGGTTCGACTTAAGAATTAATCGATCTACTGAATATCTAACCCATGAAGTGTTTGGCGCCTACCATACAGAAACCGAAATGATGCGCTACCTCCACCGGTTAGAGGCAAAAGACTTAACGCTCAATACCAGTATGATCTCTTTGGGCTCGTGCACAATGAAACTGAATGCAGCAGTAGAAATGATGCCTATTACTTGGCCTGAGTTTGCTTTTTTACATCCCTTCGCCCCATCCCATCAAACAGAAGGATATAAACAATTATGTGATTCGCTTGCTGGCTGGCTTATGGATATTACTGGCTTGCAGGGATGCTCGCTCCAACCCAACTCTGGGGCCCAGGGGGAATTTGCCGGATTGTTGGTTATTCGTGCTTACCATTTAGATAGAGGTGATTCTCAGCGAAATATTTGTTTGATTCCCGCATCGGCTCATGGCACAAATCCTGCCAGCGCAGTGATGTGTGGTATGGATGTGGTTGTGGTCAAATGCGATGATAGTGGGAATATTGATATTGAAGACCTAAAAGCCAAAGCTAAACAATATAGTGAATCGCTTGCTGCAATTATGGTGACTTATCCTTCTACACATGGTGTATTTGAAGAATCCATCGGGGAGGTTTGCGACATTGTCCATCAGCATGGTGGCCAAGTATATCTGGATGGTGCCAACTTAAATGCCATGGTCGGATTAGCCCGTCTTGGAGAATTTGGTACTGATGTCTGTCATATTAATTTGCATAAAACTTTTGCCATTCCTCATGGTGGTGGAGGACCGGGAATGGGGCCCATCTGTGTAACAGAACACTTGGTTCCGTATTTGCCAGGACATCCTATTTTAGATAACAATAAAAAAGCGATTCATGCCGTATCAGCTGCGCCCTTAGGTAGTGCAGGTATTCTTCCTATATCTTGGGCATACATTGCTCTTTTAGGAGACGAAGGACTCAAAGCCTCTACGGAAGCTGCCATCTTAAATGCCAATTATATGGCTCATAAATTAATGGACCATTTTCCCATTTTATACCGTGGCACCAATGGGTATTCTGCACACGAGTTTATTTTAGACCTTCGCCCCTTGAAAAAAGAATCAGGCATATCTGATGAGGACGTGGCCAAACGATTAATTGACTATGGATTCCATGCCCCTACCATGTCATTTCCTGTTCCAGGCACCCTTATGGTTGAACCAACTGAAAGTGAATCTAAATCCGAATTGGATCGTTTTTGTGAAGCCATGATTTCAATTAAAAATGAAATAATGGATGTCAGGAATGGGAATTCGGACCTAAAAGATAACCCATTGGTAAATGCGCCGCATACCGCATTGCATGTCACATCCGATGACTGGTCTCACTCATACTCCCGGGAGCAAGCTGCCTATCCTGCAGATTGGCTGAAAACCCATAAGTATTGGCCATCTGTTGGACGCGTAGATAATGCTTTTGGTGATCGGAATTTGGTCTGCACCTGCCCTCCGATTGAAGATTACGAAAATTAGGGATCCATTTTCAAAAACCATTAAAATGGGTTTTCTGCCCATGGGATTTTTAAACCCCGCGATAGCGAGGGCTAATAAAAAACTAAGATGATAAATACCGTTTCAAGGTTTTCCGCTAGATAACCTTTCCTGTTCTTCCATCAATTCTAAATATTCTAACTCCAACTGGTTCATCACATCCATCGCGTCTTGGAGTAATTCATATTTGTCGCCATTGGCAGGATTTTGTGTAATGGCCCGCTGCGATTCCAGCTCATTTTCGATGGATTTAAATCGTTTTTCTATCCACGCCAACCTGTTTCGAACTTTCTTCCGTTCTTTATAATCGGACTTCCCTTTGGATTCACTTTTAACTTTTGTTTCGATTGGTTCAGCTGATTTTTCTTCTCGCTTCTTCCATTCGTAATATTCGTAATTCCCTTCAAAGGTCCGGATGCCACCGCCACCCACTTCAATGGTGAGATTGGTTACATTATTCAAAAAATGGCGGTCATGAGATATACAAATAATGGAGCCGGTGAATTGCTTCAATGCCGTTTCCACCACATTTCGCGTCACCATATCTAAATGGTTTGTGGGCTCATCTAATAAAAGTAAGTGGGATGGTTCCACGAGCATTCGCGCCATGGCCACCCGTGCTTTTTCCCCACCGGACAACACCTTAATATATTTTTCAATCTCATCGCCAGTAAACATAAAACTACCCAAGTAAGTTCTCATCTCCGTCTCACTCCAACCGGGGCTCACTTTTTGGATGGATTCAAATACAGTATCATTGGGGTCCAATGTTTCCAATTGATGTTGAGCATAGTAAGCCCGATCAACATTCCCGCCAATTCGTACTGTGCCGGATGTGACGGACTCCACCCCTGCCAGCATTTTTAGAAGCGTGGATTTCCCTGCACCATTGTGTCCTACCAATCCAATTTTTTGCCCACGTTCGATGACCAACTCCATGTCGTTGAATACTTCAATATCGCCATAATGCTTAGTCACATTTCGACAAGATGCCACATTCAATGGTGGTCGGCTGGGTTGGGGCAGAATCATATTGACAGACCGATTATCTTCTGTTGGCGCTTCGATTTTTTCCATCTTTTCCAACATTTTCACCCGACTCTGGACTTGGGTGGCTTTCGTATTTTTATATCGAAATCGCTCGATAAATCTTTCTGTATCTTTAATTTGCTTTTGTTGGTTTCGATAGGCATTCTGATGCTGTTCCATTCGCAAAGCTTTATCTTCTATATACGTGGAATAATTGCCGTGATAGAGCGTCACTCTTTTCAAATCGATTTCAAGAATATGATTTATAGACCGATCTAAAAATTCACGGTCGTGGCTAATCATGACCATGCCGCCTTTCCACTCTGCCAGAAATGATTCCAGCCAAATAGTGGCTTCTAAATCCAAGTGGTTGGTGGGTTCGTCTAAAAATAGAATGTCCGGTTCTTGAAGCAGGATGGATGCCAATGCCACACGCATTCGCCATCCACCGGAGAATACATCCATGGGTTCAATAAATTTGTCATCAGAAAAACCAAGGCCGCCCAAAATCTTTTTCGCTTTTTCTTCCAGCGTCCACCCACCCAATGCTTCAAATCTATTTTGCGCTTCACCCAATTTGTTCACCAATGCTAAGTTTTCAGGGTCGGCGGCGATAGCATGGGAAAGAGTCAGCATCTTTCCTTCAATCTCTCGAACTTCCGGATAAGCTGCCAGCACTTCTTCTAGAATAGATTGGTCTGAACCAGCCACAATATCCTGTGCCAAATACCCAATCGTGATGGCTTTATCTTTTTGAACGCCCCCTGAATCGGGCGTTTCTTTGCCCAGCATAATGCGGAGCAGAGTTGTTTTTCCCGATCCGTTTGGGCCGACTAATCCCGCGCGCATGCCCCGTTTTAAAAAGATATTTACATTGGAAAATAAATCACCGTCTGGGTAGGATTTGGAGAGACTTTCTAATCGAATCATGGGGTGCGTATAACGTAAATATTTAAAGCGTAATTAAAACTATGGTCAAATTGAATTACATAATTACGATTAAAATAATTACAAAACCCCATCAATGACGGCGCCATGATTTAGGGTCAGTTTCACCGATTGAATAGTATTGATCCGTTCTGGCGGTTCATCCAATTGGACTTGAATATAATTGTCCGTGTGCCCAAGCAATTTCCCATTTTTCATATTTTCAAAAAGAACCGGTCGTGTGGTGCTCACAAATTGGTCATAAAAGAAACGCCGTTTTTTATCGGATAATATATGGAGCATTTTACTTCGTTCTGCCCGCTTCTCTTTCGACACTATTTCACCCAAGTCCGGCGCATCAGTATTAGACCGCTCCGAATATGTGAACACATGGAGATAGGAAATGTCCAATTCATTCAGGAAATTGTATGTATCTAAAAAATCATCATCCGTCTCGCCGGGGAATCCTACAATTACATCTACACCAATACAAGCATCTGGGATAGCTGATTTAATTTTGGTCACCCGGTCTTCATACAAGTCCCGTTTATATCGCCGACGCATTGCACTTAAAATTTTGTCCGATCCCGATTGAAGCGGTACATGAAAATGAGGCATGAATTTTTGTGATGATGCACAAAATTCAATTATCTCATCCGTGAGTAAATTGGGTTCAATAGAAGAAATGCGGATTCTATCGATGCCATCTAACTGATCCAACTCTTGGATGAGATCAAAAAATGTTTCTGCAGTACCTTTTCCATAGTCGCCTATGTTTACGCCGGTAAGTACGATTTCTCTCGCATTGGTTTCAGCCACTTCTTGGGCAACTTTCATTGTTTTTGCAATGGTGTCACTGCGACTCTCTCCCCGGGCTAAGGGAATGGTGCAGAAAGAGCAGGTGTAGTCGCAGCCATCTTGCACTTTGAGAAAAGCCCGTGTTCGTTCTCCAGAAGAAAAGGAAGGTGTAAACTTGTGGACATGATCAATGTCTGATTGAACAATAGCAGTACCGCCGTTAAAATCCACCTGATCCAAATGGGTGAGTAAATTAAATTTTTCTTCTGCACCCAAAACAATATCTACCCCATCTATATCCGCAATTTCATTAGGTTTCAGTTGGGCATAACAGCCAATCACTGCCACAGATGAATTGGGATTTCGACGCTTGGCTTGGCGTATGAGTTTGCGCGCTTCCTTGTCTGCGTTTTCCGTGACAGAGCAAGTGTTCAAGACGTAGATATCCGCTTCGTCTCGATAGTTCACCTGTTCAAATCCACGGCGAATAAAATCGCGGGATATGGTTGCCGTCTCCGAGAAATTCAGTTTGCACCCAAGGGTGTGAAATGCAATTCTTTTGGTTGGTGTACTCATACAAAATTTGGGTTAAAATTACTTTTTGACTCGTCTAAAATTGTTAATTTTAGAACACGATTTTCTTAAAAATACATACTTTATGTAGATTTACTTTATGTAAAATTAAAGCTTAGGGGTACTATAAAATGAGTAAAGAATTAAAAAGTGTAATAACATGTGATTTGGATGGGAAGATAGAAACTTTTTCTGAAGGAGCACAGGACCTTTTTGGTTATACACGTGAAGAAGTCATTGGGAAGGTAAGAGTGAGCGATTTTAGTCATGGTGAAGTTGTTTTGGGTCATGTGATTAATTGGTTGAAGATAGCGGTTGAAAAAGGTGCCTGGGAAGGTGAAACTGTTTTTCTTGACAAACACAAAAATGAAATTCCTTGCCAAATAAAAATAACACCTACAAAAGACAATGAAGGAAATCATATTGGCTATTGTGGTGTAACAGAAAGGATTCATGATAAATCTCCTAACGAGGTTCGTCCAAAAATATCATTTGTAACCAAACTTTTCAAATGGATGGTTATAATGCGGCTCCCGTTTTTGAGTGCCACTTTTGTACCAATTTTCGCTGGTGCAGCTGTCGCTTCAATGATGGGTTTTCCAGTAAGCTGGACTTGGCTAGGCATAACATTATTTGCGGGCTCATTGCTTCATATAGGAACCAATACCTCTAATGATTATTTTAATTATAACAG
>LSCF01000074.1 GCA_001577025.1 Fidelibacterota bacterium TCS55
GATACCAAGCGAGGCGAAGAAGAATTAACCGCAGAAATTCCAAACGTAGGTGAAGATGCCACAAAAGAGTTGGATGACCGCGGTATCATTCGTGTGGGTGCAAAAGTACGTGATGGTGATATCCTCATCGGTAAAGTAACGCCAAAAGGCGAAACAGATCCTACACCAGAAGAGAAACTGCTCCGGGCCATTTTTGGCGAAAAAGCTGGTGAAGTGAAAGATGCTTCCAAACGGGCGGATCCTGGTGTGAACGGTGTGGTTATTAATACCAAATTATTTGAAAAACGCAGTAAGACTGCCCGGGCTAAAGAAAAGAAAAATATTCTTGAACTGCAGAAGGGCACTGCCATCCGTAAGAAGGAATTGAAAGAATCCAGAGATGTGAAATTGATGGATCTATTAAAGGATCAAGTTTCTGATGGGATTCGCGACATTTCCTCCGGACGGACCTTAATTAAAAAAGGCACAAAGCTTACCGCCAAACGTTTAAACAGCTATAACCTAGAGCGTTTTGCACAGGATGCATCCTGGGTAGAGGACAAACAAGCATGGCGTAAAATTAAGGCAGTGTGGCGTTCATTCTGGAAAGAATGGCGTATCATTGAAGAAACCTTAGACAGGAAAGTCTTTAAGCTGCGAATTGGTGATGAACTGCAGCCCGGCATTTTGAAGCTGGCCAAAGTAGATATTGCCAATAAACGTAAAATTCAGGTCGGTGATAAAATGCCGGCCGTCACGGTAACAAAGGGATTATCGCAACAGTTGTGCCGGAAGAAGATATGCCATTCCTCGAAGATGGTACACCGGTTGATGTGGTACTGAACCCCTTGGGTGTGCCTTCTCGTATGAATCTGGGTCAGCTCTATGAAACCATGTTAGGTTGGGCCGGAGACATTATGGGTGTGAAATACTCAACACCAGTATTTAACGGTGCTACACCTAATGAGGTAGAAGCTGAAATGAAAAAAGCAGGTCTGCCGCTTACGGGTAAAACGGCACTTATTGATGGTCGTACCGGTGAAAAATTAGAAAACCCTGTTACCGTTGGTGTGATTTACATGATGAAGTTGAGTCATATGGTGGATGATAAAATGCATGCGCGATCCACTGGGCCTTACTCTTTGGTTACTCAACAACCATTGGGCGGTAAAGCACAGTTTGGCGGTCAGCGTTTCGGTGAAATGGAATGCTGGGCATTAGAAGCATATGGCGCTGCACATACCTTGCAGGAAGTACTTACAGTGAAATCAGACGATGTGGATGGCCGGTCAAAGGTCTATAACGCAATCGTGAAGGGTGAGGATTTACCTCCATTTGGCGTTCCGGAGTCGTTTAACGTACTCATTAAGGAATTGCAGGGACTTAACTTAGACATCGAATTAGATTAAGGGAGAATTGTTTTGACCTTCATTCAAACCAATAAATTAGATACCAGTAAAGGTTTTTCATCCGTCACCATCGGATTGGCTTCGCCAGAAGGCACACTGCAGAAATCCTATGGTGAAATTTTAAAACCTGAAACCATTAATTATCGCTCATATAAACCGGAAAAAGATGGTCTATTCTGCGAAAAGATCTTTGGCCCAGTCAAAGACTATGAATGCCATTGCGGTAAATATAAAGGAATCCGCTATCGCGGTATTATTTGTGATCGCTGTGGCGTAGAAGTCACACGGAAAAAAGTACGCCGCGAACGGATGGGACACATCACTCTGGCCGTACCCGTTGTTCATATTTGGTATTTGCGATCCATTCCTTCGAAACTCAGTTACTTGGTTGGTATCAGTACAAAACATCTTGAGCGAGTTGTTTATTATGAAAAATTCTTGGTGATTGAACCGGGGAAAAGTGATAAAGAACAATTTGAGATGATTGATGAGGTCGAATACCTCGAATTAGAACGTCAGTTTGGTTTTGATGCTGTATCTGAAGAAGATCGGGATAATGAAGATTTCTTCTATGCCACAATGGGTGGTGAAGCATTAAAAGAAATGCTCTCTCGGATGAATTTGGTTGAATTGCGTCGTGAATTGGAAGATGTGCTTAAAAATTCCAAATCAAAGCAAAAACGCGAAGAAGCCCTCAAACGATTAAAAGTTGTCAAATCCTTTTTGGTCGACCTTTCAACGGTGAAAAGAATTAATAAGCCGGAATGGATGATCGTATCCATTCTGCCAGTGATACCACCGGAATTACGTCCTCTCGTCCCATTGGATGGTGGTAAATTTGCTGCATCAGATCTGAATGATTTATATCGTCGGATCATTATTCGGAATACCCGTCTGAAACAATTGATGGAAATCAAGGCACCGGATGTCATTCTTAGAAATGAAAAACGGATGCTTCAAGAATCTGTGGATGCACTGTTTGATAATAACCGTCGTAAAACTGCGATTCGTAGTGGTACGAGACGTCCATTGAAATCGATTTCAGATATGATTCGTGGTAAAACCGGTCGTTTCCGTCAGAATCTACTTGGTAAACGTGTGGATTATTCCGGTCGTTCTGTTATTGTGGTTGGCCCAGAATTGCAGCTCCACGAATGCGGTCTGCCGAAGAATATGGCGCTTGAATTATTTAAGCCCCACATGATTAATGAATTGATGGCCCGTGGTTATGCACAAACGCCACGAAGTGCCAAACTCATGATTGAGGATAAGGACCCCATTGTATATAAGGTTCTTGAATACGTAGTACAGGATCACCCTGTGCTGTTGAACCGTGCACCAACCTTGCACAGGTTAGGTATTCAGGCATTCCAGCCTGTGTTGGTTGATGGAAAAGCACTTCGAATTCATCCATTGGTATGTTCTGCATTTAATGCGGACTTTGATGGTGACCAAATGGCTGTCCACGTGCCCCTGTCTCTGTCGGCACAAATGGAAGCGCGTGTCTTGATGCTTTCCAGTCATAACATTTTACACCCTGCAAATGGTAAGCCATTGGCATTGCCTTCTCAGGATATGGTGTTGGGAACATATTACCTTACACGGAGACGTGAAGGGGCCAAAGGTGAAGGTAAAACATTCGGCTCATACGATGAAGTGTTGCTGGCCTATGAAAACAAAGCTATTGATGTGAATGCCACTATTAATGTGCGTCACAATGGAAATTGGTATAAAGGTACTACTGTTGGTCGTGTCATTGTGAATTCAATCCTTCCTGAGGAAATGGATTATGTGGATGATATGATTGATAAAAAACGGTTGAGTAAACTGGTCAATGAAACCTACCTCATTGCTGGAAACCAGAAGACAGTCATATTCCTTGATAAGCTGAAAAACCTTGGTTTTGAAGCTGCAACCCGAGCTGGATTATCCATTGCGGTTAGTGATATTCTAATTCCTGAAACAAAGGATGATATTATAAAATCAGCACAACAAGAAGTGGATGGAATCCAAAATAAATTTAAAAGACACGTCCTTACTGATGGTGAACGCTATAATAAAGTGATTGACGTTTGGACCCATGCAACCAATACGGTTGCAACCACCATGATGGACGGCATGAAGTCAAGTGACCAAGGGTTTAACCCGGTCTATATGATGGCAGACTCAGGTGCTCGTGGCTCACAGGATCAGATTAAACAGTTAGCCGGTATGCGTGGATTGATGGCAAAGCCAAAGAAATCCATGACCGGAGGTAAAGGTGAAATTATTGAATCGCCCATTATGTCCAACTTTAAAGAAGGTTTGTCTGTGCAGGAGTATTTTATCTCTACTCACGGTGCACGTAAAGGTTTGGCCGATACGGCACTGAAAACAGCAGACGCTGGATACCTTACCCGTCGTTTAGTCGATGTAGCTCAGGATGTGGTTATATCTGAAACCGATTGTGGCACCATTAATGGTATTCTCGCAGATGACTTGAAAGAAGGGGAAGATATCATCGAACCACTTTCAGAGCGAATCTTGGGTCGAACCGTATTGGAAGACTTTATTGAAGATGGTAAAGTGAAAATTAAATCCGGAACAATGATTCGAGATGATGAAGCGGAAGTCGTTTCTGATAGTAATATTGAGTCGCTTCGAATCCGTTCGGTATTGACCTGCGAATCACTTCGCGGTGTGTGTGCCAAATGTTATGGTTGGAATCCATCTAATCATAAACTTGTTGATCTGGGTACCTCTGTTGGAATTCAGGCTGCCCAAAGTATTGGCGAGCCAGGAACGCAGCTTACACTCCGAACTTTCCATATTGGTGGTACGGCAACCCGTATTATTGAGCAATCTGAGATGCATACAAAACGGGCCGGTGTGGTAAAATATTCTGAAAATCTGGAAGTGGCTGAAGCTAAAGATGAATCAGGAATTCTTGTTACACGTTGTATGGTTCGTCACGCAAAACTTTCAATCACAAATAAGGAAGGTCGTTCTGCCACAGAATATAATGTGCCCTACGGTGCCAACTTAAATGTGGGTGACGGTGAAAAGGTAGAAGCAGGCACAATCTTGTTTCAATGGGACCCTTATACAGATGTAATCCTTGCCCGTCAGACCGGTATTGTTGAGTTAAAAGATTTTATCGAGAATGAAACCTACCAGGTTGAAGCCGTTGAGGGTGGTAAAAAGCAAATGGTCATTGTTGAATCTAAAGACCGTAGCTTGAGCCCCCATGTTGAAATTATTGACAAAGATGGTAAAATTCTAGCTGGTGGAACGATTCTGCCGGTAACAGCAAACCTAGTTGTTCGTCAAGGTGATAAAGTGAAGCGCGGCCAAACGTTGGTGAAAATTCCGAGAACAATTGGTAAATCAAGAGATATTACCGGTGGATTGCCTCGGGTAACCGAATTGTTTGAAGCACGTAAACCATCCGACCTTGCAGTGGTAACTGAAATTGACGGATTGGTCAAATTTGGTGAAACAAAACGTGGTGTACGTAAGATCCTTGTTGAAGGTGTGGATGAAGTGGTGAAAACCTATTCCATTCCTTATGGAAAACATGTGGTGGTTCACGAAGGTGACCGCATCACGGCAGGTACATCTTTATGTGAAGGGAGTATTTCACCTGCAGATATTTTGAAAATTTTAGGTCCGAATAAAGTTCGCGAATATCTCGTGAATGAAATTCAGGAAGTGTACCGTCTGCAAGGCGTAAAAATTGATGACAAACACATCGAAGTCATCGTTCGCCAGATGATGCAGAAGGTTAGCATTGATGAAGTGGGTGATTCCCACTTTTTACCGAAGGACCGTATTAATAGAGCTGAATTCTTTGAAACCAATGAAAAACTCAAAGGAATGGTCGTCGTCACTAACGCCGGAGACTCTGAGTTAGAGGAAGAAATATTGGTGGACAAGAAAGAGTATGCAGAAATCAATAGAGCCTTAAAAGAGGACGGCAAAACGCCAGCGAAGTCGCGCAAAGCGAAACCAGCGACGTTTGAGCCGTTGCTCATGGGTATTACCCAGGCCTCTCTGAATACGGAAAGCTTTATTTCAGCTGCATCATTCCAGGAGACAACGCGTGTATTGACGGATGCTTCCACATCTGGTAAAACCGATTATCTCCGCGGATTAAAAGAAAATGTTGCAGTGGGACGCTTGATTCCAGCTGGATCGGGATCGCCTCACTTGAAAAACATTTATGTTTCGGACCCTGATTTAGCACTAAATGATGAATCAGAGGTACCTGAAACTGAAGTTGCTCCTGAAGTAGCATAAAAAAGAAATCGAGATAAATATCAATTGCTAAGCAGTTGAAAACTATCGTAATTTTATAAGCTTTTATGGAAATGATATGCCGACGATAAACCAATTAATTCGCCAAGGAAGGAAGCGGGTGAAGAAGAAAAGTGCTTCACGAGCTTTAAAAGGCAATCCGCAAAAACGCGGGGTGTGCACAAGGGTGTATACAACAACCCCGAAAAAACCGAACTCAGCACTACGGAAGGTGGCTCGTGTTCGCCTAACCAATGGAATTGAAGTAACCGCTTACATTCCAGGAGAAGGGCACAATTTGCAGGAACACTCTATCGTTCTGATTGAGGGTGGACGAGTAAAGGATTTGCCCGGTGTTCGATACCACATCGTTCGTGGCACATTGGATACTGCTGGCGTTTCTGATAGAAAAACAAGCCGTTCACGTTACGGTGCTAAACGGCCTAAAGCATAATTATGAGAAGAAGAAGACCAGAAAAAAGAGAAATTTTACCGGATCCAATTTATGGGGATTTGGAAGTAGCTAAGTTCATGAATTACCTGATGCTGGGTGGTAAAAAAGGTGTTTCTGAACAAATATTTTACGGTGCAATGGATACAGTGAAGTCCCGCACAAAAAAAGACGGCGTTGAGATTTTTAAATTGGCTGTTAAGAATGCGGCGCCCATGCTGGAAGTAAAGTCCCGCAGAATTGGCGGTGCAAACTATCAGGTTCCTATTGAAGTGCCAAAGCATAGACAGTTTTTCTTGGCTGCCCATTGGATTATCAATTCTGCAAGAAGTCGGTCTGGCCGCTCTATGGCGGATAGATTAGCTGCAGAATTGATTTCAGCCGCAAATAACGAAGGTGGGGCCATTAAGAAAAAAGAAGATACCCACCGTATGGCAGATGCTAACCGGGCATTCGCTCATTTTAGATAAAATATATTTCCATGAAGAATATTTCATTAGACAGCGTTCGTAATATTGGGATTATGGCTCATATTGATGCCGGTAAAACCACATTAACAGAGCGTGTGCTGTATTATACTGGTCGTACACACAAAATTGGTGAGGTCCACGATGGTGGCGCCACTATGGATTGGATGGAACAGGAAAAAGAGCGTGGTATTACCATTACCTCTGCTGCAAC
>LSCF01000075.1 GCA_001577025.1 Fidelibacterota bacterium TCS55
ATGGATCCAGTGGCAGTATCTTGTTTTCAGAGGCTTACTTGACTATGGGTATGTGGACGAAGCCGTTGATTTAGCAGAAAGAGTTATGGATAATGTAGTCCACCAGTTGAAAGTGGATCATAATTTCTGGGAATTCTATAGTGCTGATGATTACCAAGCCGGTTGGCATAAGACCTATATTTGGACTGGGATTGTTGCAAGAATGTTAATTGATTTAGATCAAATTGATTAATTTTTAATATAGAAAAAGATTATTGTATCATTAGTATAAGGGACACAAATAGAAATAAAGGGAATTTCTACTCTATAAAATAGGTCAGAGTGCCTCCCTTACAAGGAGGAAGTCGGGAGTTCAAATCTCTCAACGCCCACCGTTAGAAAGCCCTTGATTTCCGTCAGGGGCTTTTCATTTGTATATCTTTAATCTGTATATTTCGTAGCCCAAATTCAAAAAGATGAGGATAACATGGCAAAAAAATTTAATTGGGATGAATTAGAATGGGAAGAGGTTGCGCCATCTATTAGAAGAAAAATGATTTGGGGTAAGCATACCATGATCGCCCGTTTAGAATTGAAAGACGGATGTCTAGTCCCTCTGCATCAGCATGAAAATGAACAGCTATCCTTTATTGAATCCGGCACCATTCGGTTTTGGCTTGGGGAGGATAAATCGGAAGTGGTGGATGTCCATGCGGGCGAATCGTTAATTATTCCGCCCAATGTTCCTCATGAGGCGCTCATCATCGGTGATGTGGTGGCTACAGATACATTCTCACCGCCACGACAAGATTGGATTGATGGAGATGATAGTTACTTAAGAGATTCATGAAATCTATGAATTCAGTCAAATCAATCTGCATTATTTTAGCTTTGGGATTTATAGGCTGCAGCTCTTAAAACCTTGGGATGACCGATTGAAATAATGAAACGATTTCTGACCTTCTTATCTCGGGGATTATTGTTTTTGATTGCCATCGCCATTATCCTCATCAATTATCGTCCCAATGTACCCCAATTAGGTACCTTCGCCTATCAATTAACTGGCCATGATACAGGTGGGCGGCTTCAGATTCAGTTTATTGGCAATACCAATGTGTTGGTGACTGATGGCGACCACACCATCCTCACCGATGGCTTTTTCACACGGCCGTCCCTAATCCAATTTTTATGGGGAGAAATTGAGCCGAATGTGGACGTGATAAAAGAAGGCCTGAAACAAGCAGGCATAGAAAAACTGGATGCAGTCATTCCTGTCCACTCTCATTTTGACCATGCCATGGATTCACCCATTGTGGCTCAAATGTCCAGAGCGAAATTAGTGGGTTCTGAATCCACAATGAATATTGGCCGTGGATTGGGATTCCCGGAAGATCAAATGATCGTAGCTGAGTCCGGCGTACCCATAGAATTTGGATCCATGAAAGTGACCTTGGTTGAAGGCAAACATTGGCCCTATCCGGATAAAGCCATGGCAGAAAAATTATTAAATCAGGAAATCACTCGACCCATCATTCCGCCCGCAAGCCCCATGGATTATAAAGAAGGGGCAAGCTATACAATCATTATTGAGCATGAAGAAGGAATTATGGCCATCCACGGGAGTGCGGGGTATATACCGAATATATTAGATGAATATGATGTGGATATTTTATTCTTGGGCGTGGCAGGACTCGAAACCATGGATGATACATTTAATGCCGATTTTCAAACCCATGTGACGGGGGCTTTAAATCCGGAACTGATTGTACCCATTCACTGGGATGATTTTTTCGTACCGTTAAAAAGAGGATTAAAGTCCCGGGGACTTTTAGAAAAAATGCTGCAAGGGATGGACCTTGAGACATCATTAAAAATTGTGGAAGAAAATAATCCAAATCGAAAACTGGTCGTACTTCCTTTATGGAAGACCATTCCATTTTCATCACTTTAAATTGAGGACCGAATGGGAATAAGAAAATCACTATTAATGATGATGCTCATGGGCTGGATGGGTTGTGCATCATCAAGTTCGAACTACCCTGTGGAAGATTTTCAATGTTATCCCGAATCAGTATATTTATTTCGCCATGCTGAAAAACAAATTATTAAAGGCGAGAAAAACCCCGAACTTACCAGAGATGGATTTGCTCGATCTGATCAGTTGGCCGAAGTCTTAAAGGATGTTCAAAATGGTGTTATCTATTCCAGTGAATTTAAGCGGACCCAGCAAACGGTAAATCCCTTGGCCAGTGTTTGGAATACGAATGTGAAAATCCACACAGCCCATGACCCGGAAGGGCAGATCGAGCGAGCCCTTTCCCATTGCGGCAAAACAGTGATTATTTCAGGGCATTCCAACACGCTCCCCAATTTGATTGGATTGTTTGGCATCGTTGATGACATCACAATTTCTGATGACCAATACGGTGACCTATTTCAAATTCAATGGAAAGATGGAAAGCCTGTACTAACCGTTACTCAGGTCAGTTTATGAGAAAAATTACACTGAGCATTTTTATTTTTCTTCAGTTTGGATGTGAAAACAATAATCCGACAATTACAGAGGAGATACGGACCCTAAAGACCTATCCATTTTCAGAGCCAAATCCTATTCCCTATCTTACTAAGGATAAACGGTTATATCCATACCATCAAATAATGGGATATGCTCATAAAGGGACTCCAGAGGACTGGAAAGTCATAAAAATGGAAAATGATCATATTGAAGTGTATGTTCTGCCAGAAGTGGGTGGTAAAGTATGGGGCGCAATTGATAAGGCCAATGGTCAAGAATTCATTTATAGAAATGAAGTGATGAAATTTCGAAATATTGCGCTTCGTGGACCATGGACATCAGGCGGGATTGAATTCAATTTTGGTGTAATCGGCCATACCCCATCCACGGCAACCCCTGTTGACTATTTAACTCGGACAAATCCCGATGGAAGTGTATCCACATTTGTTGGTGCCATGGATCTGCCATCCAGGACCCATTGGCGGGTGGAAATAAGAGTAGAACCAAATAGAGCCAATTTTGAGACCCGTGCACTGTGGTACAATCCAACACCCACAATTCAGGCCTATTACAATTGGATGACTGCCGCTGCTTTTGCCCAGGATGATCTTGAAATGGTTTTTCCCGGTGATCGTTACCTAAAACATAGCGGTGAAGTTTTGCCGTGGTCAATTGATAGTGAAGAACGCAACTTGACTTATTATGACAATAACCGATTCGAAGGCCATAAATCCTACCATGTGGTCGGTGCCTGGAAGAATTTTTTCGGAGGATATTATCATAATGATGGATACGGTTTTGGTCATTGGGCTTCACAAGATGAAATGCCGGGTCAAAAACTCTGGCTGTGGGCTTTATCAGATGAAGGGGGTATATGGGAAGATCATTTGACCGATACTGATGGCCAGTACATTGAATTCCAAGCCGGAAGACAACTGGTTCAATATTCTCCAGGTGATCATGAGAACCCAATCCGTAAAGCAGGTTTTGATCCTTATGGTGCAGATCGCTGGACCGAAGCCTGGTTTCCAGTTGGCAAACTGGGAGGAATGGTAGAGGTATCTAAAGATGGAGCCATGAATGTTGAGGTTGAAAATGGAAAGATTAATATAAAACTTCATTCATTTATCCAAACTGCCGGTACGATCAAAGTGGTATCAAAAGGGAGAAATATCTTTACAGCAGAATTGGACTTACTACCTCGAGAGATCCACGAAGTCACTGCTGATTATGCTCATGACTTTGAAGTGGTCTTTTCTGAACTTGACCTTCATTATTATTCCAATCCCAATGTTAATCGGTTGGATCGATCCTATAATACTAAGCCGGAGGTAATAGCTTCTATCTCAAAATCAGATCAAGATTATAGATCAGGATTTGAATATTTAAAAGAACGAAAACATGATAAAGCTGAGACCCTATTTAAATCTATTCTGAGAACCAATCCAAATCATCTAAGCGCCAATAATGCGATGGCAGATCTGTATTTCCGTAAATCAATGATCTCAAAAGGATTGAATTTGATTCGCAAAAACTTATCGGTGGATAGCTACGACGCAGAAGCCAATTTCATCGCAGGAAATCTTTATAGGGCCAATAAGAATTTCAATGACGCTCGTGAAGCTTTTGGTTGGGCTGCCCGTTCAATGGCATACCGTTCCGCAGCGTTTGCCCAGATAGGAGAAATCTATCTTATTGAAAAGAAATGGAATCGTGCAGTTCATTATGCCAAACAGGCACTGGACTTTAACCGTTTTAATATGAATGCCCTTCAAGTTTTGGTAATTGCCAATCGAAAATTGGGTAATATCGCCGAAGCCAAAAAATGGGTTGACCAATTATTGTGGATCGATCCACTCCACCATTTTGCTAATCTGGAGATGCATCTGCTTGACCCGTCTAATAGTAATCTTGAAAAATTGCAAAAATTGATCCAGAATGAATTTCCAGAACAAACCTATTTGGAGCTGGCTATTTCTTATTTTAATCGCGGATTGAATGAGGAAGCAGTTACTACTTTGAATAATCAAG
This sequence comes from Fidelibacterota bacterium TCS55, assembly GCA_001577025.1. Taxonomy (GTDB): domain Bacteria; phylum Fidelibacterota; class Marinisomatia; order Marinisomatales; family TCS55; genus TCS55. The sequence goes on from LSCF01000075.1 coordinate 4,526, forward strand.
CACACCCCATGACTCTTATCTGGTCGGCTTATCTAATGGATGATCCGACTCTATTGGAAAAGGCAATTCAAAAATCTCCAGCTTATATTCATCCCTTCAGGCGCGAGTCAATTTCTGTATTGGAATGGGCAGTAATGGAGAATGATAGTTGGCAATTCAAATATTTATTGGCATTGAATTACTGGGCAAAGAACAGGGAAGAAGATGCTTTAAAATTGATGAATCAATTGAACAATGTTCCAACATTTGGAGCTTTTTATGCTGCCCGAGCTGCCCTGAAAAGTAAATTAGGTCATTCTGGTTCAGTAAATGATCTGGAACTTTCTTTGTCTCTTTCTCCCGATAGCTGGCCGCTACGTTTGAACGCAATTAACTATCACCAAAAGGAAGGTAATTGGCCTAAGGCGTTGAAACTTTCCTCTAAAGCCATGGATCAATTTCCAGAAAATTTTGATATAGAAATCATGCATGCCCGGTCATTATTGTATAATGATCAATTGGATGCATGTATCACTGTCTTAAATGATGCTGATGTCTTGCCCTCTGAAATGGCCAGAGAAAGCCGTCAATTATTTGAATGGGTCCATTTAGCAAAAGCAGTTCGGTTGGTTGAAAATGGGCAGAATGACCAGGCCAAAGATCACATTGAGACCAGCCGGGAATGGCCAGAACATTTAGGCATCGGTAGACCCTACAAACCCGATGAAAGACTACAAAATATTCTGAGCGCTCATTTGGATGGGGAAATATCTCAAGAGAATAGTATTCGGCGTTTAAAGAGATTAATAAAAGATAAATCTATGGTTGATTATTTTCCTATTTTGGTTGAAAAAGCTATCAGCGCATTTCAGAAATGATACCCTTGCGATCAATTTTGTTCTCAATAATAATATCCAAATGAGTAAAGGTCTTTAAAACTGTAATTTTGACTAAGGGAAAGAAACAAAAAGAAAAGAACAAAGAACCTCAACCTGAGTGGGAAAAACTGGGATTCGCAGGGTTGATACTCACGGCTCTAGAAAAGGCAGGAAAAGAAGAAGAAAAAAATGGATGATCCAATAATCAAGAAGGATTATTGGTAATAATTCAACGAATCGAATTTTGGATTTTTCTTAAAAGTTCATTTGTCAGTCTGATACCTTCCATTTCACTGTGGACACTACCTTCATATTCAATCCCCACATAACCATTGTATCCCGCATCTAATACAATATCCATCATGCGGTAGAAGTCCGAGCCTGTCTCATCCCCATTGGCATCAAATTCATGACTCTTGGCGCTCACGGCCTTGGCATAGGGCATAAGTTCGGTCATCCCTTCATAGCGGTCGTACCATTCATCACCCTGGATGCGAAAATTACCAAAGTCCGGCAACGTGCCCACCCTTGGATGGTCTACTTTTTCCATCACCGCTGCCAGCCATTTACCATTGGATGAAAGTCCACCATGATTCTCTACAATCGTATTGATGCCGATGGAATCGCCGAATTCAGTCAGCTTTCTTAATCCATCTGCCGCCAATTCAACCTGGTCATCCCATGACCCTTCACTTCGGGCATTCACTCGAATAGAATGACAACCTAGAAATTTAGCCGCTTCTGCCCATTTATAATGGTTTTCTACTGCCTGATTTCTTTTATTTTTATCAGGATCCCCAAGATTTCCTTCATTGTCGCACATGATGATGAGGCTTTTCACCCCATTGTCAGAGGCCCGTTTCTTCATTTCATTGAGATAGGCAGTGTCCTCAGATTTTTCGAAGAAAAATGAATTCACATATTCAATGCCCTCAATACCGAATTCATTTTTGGAAATAGCAGCGAAATCAAGGTGATCAATTTCCTTATTCCATAAGGTGCGGTGGAGAGACCATTCTGCTAATGATATTTTAAAGGGCATGGGTTTATTGCATCCTGAAATGAGTGAACTGCTAAATCCTGTTAAGGCCAAACCGCCGGTGATGGCAGCGGACTGCTTGATGAAATCTCTGCGCTTCAATTTATAATTTCCGAATTCGAATGTTGCGGTACCAGATTTCGCCATGGTCCCCTTGGATGCCAATATGGCCTTCTGTCGCCTTGGCGAAGTTGGGCATCGTATTAAATTTGCTTTCTTTCACCAGCGCCCACATTTCGTCACTTTGGTAGGTATATTCAACCACCTTTACACCATTGAGCCAATGCGCCACTTGGTTGTCCATAATTTTGATACGAACCTT
>LSCF01000076.1 GCA_001577025.1 Fidelibacterota bacterium TCS55
GCTGATTTTTTTATTAAATACTAATAAATTATTTTGTAAAACTGCTTTACCAAATTATGTAGGGAATCAATAAAAGAAAAAAACAGGGTAAATTACCAGCTAATGTAATTCTTACAAGAGGTCCTGGTAAAGAGACCAGAATAAAAAGTATTACCGATAAGTTTAATATTCGTGGGGCATGCATATCTGGCGAAAGTACAATAAAAGGAATAGCGAGATTAGCAGGTTTTGATGTTATTGGATATCCTGAGTTTACTGCGAATATCGATACAGATTTGTATAAAAAAGCTGATTGTGCCATAGATGCTTTAGAGAATAATGATTTAGTAGTTATTCATACAAAAGGAACTGATATTATGGCCCATGATAACAAACCTAAGGGTAAAATTAAATTTATAGAAGTGTCCAAATGAATCAAGAATTAGCAACTGTTATTAAAAGATATGCAACAGAAAAGCATAAAAATTTGAACACATACTTGATTGGAAAATCCAAAGATACATTGATTGCTACACTAATGGATTTATTGACAATGTATATCAATGACAAAAATTCATCAACAATACGAGAATTTGTGACGGTTTCTTTGTCAGGATATACTCACAAAGAAGGAAAAATTGGATACAATGGTTATAAACAGAATAGTATAATTAAAGGAAAATGGCGGAGAGCAATTTTAAAATATGAAACAGGGAAAAAATCTTTATCAAGACCAATCATGTCATATTATGAAGAGATAGTTTATCTTACAAAAATAGTAAAATCAAAATTTTTCAATATTTTACCAATTAAATTAAAACGCTTAATTAGAGATTAATTTCACTGTGATAAATATCACATAGATTTAATATAACTTTTTATTAAACTCAAGTATTCCTAACTCATCTTATTTAAAGTGAATAAAACAGCACAAAAGTCTCGAGGGAAGGCCAAATTCTTAACAGTAGATGCGGCATTAATTTCCGTATCTATTCTAATCGCATTCTTATTAAGGTTTGATTTTGTAATTCCAGGCCATATCAAAGACAATATGGTTACCATATTGCCTGTAATGCTATTCTCAAAATTATCTTCATTTATGATTTTTGGTATGTATAAAGGCATGTGGCGCTATACCAGCATTTCAGATTTTATAAATATCATAAAGGCCTCCTCCCTCGGCTCATTATTTGCAATTTCCATTCTAGCCCTCATGTACGGATTGTCTGGTTTTCCACGATCGGTCTTGTTCATTGACTATGCCCTTTGCACCATTTTCTTAGGCGCATCACGAGCAAGTGTACGAGTTTATTTTAGCAATCTAAATTCGGGTCAAAATGGCCGCAAACAAAACACCTTTACAAGAGGCCGTAAAAAAATAATCATGATTGGTGGTGGTAGCAGTTCAGAAAAGATTATACGCGAAATTCGTGATAATCGGGGAATGAAATATATTGTTGTTGGCATTGTTGATGATGATGGGTCAAAAGTAGGTGCAACCATTCATGGGGTTCCAATTCTGGGTTCGGTAGAAGAAATTGCGACTTTAAAAATTCCTTTCGATGAAATAGTCATATGTATTCCAACAGCGACAAATGTTGAAATGCGGAGAATAGTAGCCATTTGTAAATCAACAGGAAAGCCATACCGTACTGTTCCTACATTTTCTGAATTGATTGATGGAAAAGTATCCATGAAATCAGTTCGTGATGTATCCATGGTTGATTTATTGGGTCGAAAAGAAATTGAACTGGATCGCTCATCCATTTCACATTATTTATTCGGTAAAAAGGTGCTTGTTACCGGTGCAGGTGGTTCAATTGGTTCGGAATTGGTTCGGAATTGTCTAACCTTTGATCCAGATTTACTCGTTTTATTTGATCAAAGTGAACATAACCTATTTAAAATGGAAAAAGAATGTGCACAGAGTAAACACCCTGTTGCATTTCAACCTATTCTAGGAGATATACGAGATAAGACGTTGCTCCATCGCGTATTTTCTTCTTTTAGGCCAGATGTGGTCTTTCATGCAGCAGCTTATAAACATGTACCCATGCAGGAAGAACATCCCTGGGAAGCAGTTTTAACCAATATTCAGGGGACACTCAATTTAATTGATGTCTCAGAAGAATATGATGTTAACCGATTTGTATTGGTGTCTACGGATAAAGCGGTAAACCCTACCAATATTATGGGGGCAACGAAACGGGTTGCTGAGAAGTTAATTCAAAGCAAATCAGTGGACTCAAAAGTCAAATATATGGCGGTACGATTTGGGAATGTAATCGGCAGTTCGGGAAGTGTGATACCAACCTTTCAAGAACAAATTAGAAATGGTGGACCTGTCACAATTACAAATCCAAAGATGCAGCGTTACTTCATGTCCATATCAGAAGCAGCTCAGCTTATTCTTCAAGCTGGAGCCATGGGTAAGGGTGGTGAAATTTATGTTTTAGATATGGGCAAACCTGTGAATATCAAAGATATCGCATTTGAATTAATTCGACTGAGCGGGTTGGACCCTGAAAAGGACATCGAAATAGAATATATTGGATCAAGGCCCGGGGAAAAATTGTTTGAAGAATTAAAAACGACTGAAGAAAATATAATTAATACAGTTCATGATAAAATTTTCATGATGAAAAATGGGAATGGATCTAATTGGAATCATATACTCGATCAAGTGGATCAAATTATTGAATCGGCTCGATCTTATGATATTTATCAAGTTACAGATGAATTAACGAAATTTATCCCAGAATATTTACCCGATTCAAAATCACTTAACCAACAATTTAAATCATCAATCATTGATAAAAATCACTGATTTATTTTTCTATCTTTCTAAAAGAAGCTCAAATAATTTATTCGTTATTTGGGCTTTTTTTATTTTTATTTACCCCACTGTTTTGGTTGCTCAAATAATAAATCTTAATGAGAATAAAATTTCTTTTTCGAATAAAGGGGATGCTTTTTGGCATCGATCAAATCAATTAGGGATTGTAGACGGTGGTGGATATGTATCTATCTCCATTTTTAGACATTCATCTGCTCTCTTTAATTATGGAATTATGGGTATTGGCAATTTTGAAAAAGATAATAGTTATAAGATGGTGGTCGGGTATTTAGAAAAGGATATTCGTGGATTAAATATGAAATTGGGTCGATGGAGAAAAAACATTACTTCAGAATCTGAATTATCTACAGGGTCTTTAATTCGTGGGGAAAATGCCATACCAATCCCTCAGGTTTCATTGCGTTTATCAGATTTTAAAAAGATAACATTTTTTAATCAGGATTTATGGGTAAAAGGCGGATTCTCTCATGGATGGTTTTCTAAGGGTCATATATACGGTCCCCATTTCTCCATGAAAAATATATGTATTTAAAAAAAAACATTAGCAACCATTCTTCATTCACTTTAGGGTTAGTCCATCAAGCAATGTGGGGCGGGGAAACTGAAAAGCACGGGAACCAGCCTCAATCTTTCTCTGATTATTTACGTGTAGTCATTCCTAGGCCAGCATCTAAATCTGGATTTATTGGAGAACAGGTTAATATCCTAGGTAATCATTTGGGGGTATGGGATGTATCTTATACAATAAATAGGAAATCAAAAAGCTTCAAACTGTATTATCAGCACCCTTTTGAAGATAAGAGTGGTGCATATCAGCATTTCTTCGATGAATTAAAAAAGAGAAAAATACCAGTAAAAAGTTTCGATGGTCTCCTTGGGTTTGAAATAATAAATAATGACAGTATGATTTCATCACTATTATATGAGTATATAAATACAATGTATCAAAGTGGTGAAGAGCCGTCAAAGCCTGGTGAAGGTTATGGTTGGGATAGTTATTATAATCATTACATTTATATTTATGGGTGGACGAATAAAAATAGAAATATTGCGAATCCATTATTTATTTCCGGGCGATTATTTGAAAATTGTGTCTATATAATAAATAATAGGATAAAGGCTCATCATATCGGAATTGAATTATCTTTATCAAAGACAGTTAAAAATAAATGCTTATTTACTTTGTCCCAAAATTTTGGTACATATTGGGATAACCATATTGCCAAAAGTAATAATTATCCATACAAATTTGCGGATGGACTTAGACAATTCTCTGGTTTAATTCAATTTGACTTTAACCCAATTTGGAAAAACTTAAATGGGCAGATTTCCTATGCCTTCGACCGTGGTGACCTCTATTCCGATTCAGATAGTTTCCTTTTTTCAATTAGTTACCAATTCTCCAACCTTTCCCCTTCGCATTGATGTTATAAATGATTTAAATTTGCCACCGTTATGGTGAACAAAAATCCCCGAAAGGCAAACCAATGAATGTCCGAACACCGGGGATCCAATATTTTTTCCAAAAAACTTAATAACAAATGCACCCTATGCGGTGCATTTTTTGTTTCTGAAAGGAGCCAAGTCTGAATGAGCGTGATTCAGCAAATCGTTACACTCCAGCACATTGATTCTCAATTACAGGATATTGCCGAACTCCTCGGCGATCTCCCGGGGAAAGTCACGGCATTAAAGGATGAAGAATCGGCCTTAATTAAATCGGTAGATGATGGAAAAGAACGAATTAAAACACTGGACCTTGAATTAAATAAATTTGAAGGCCAAATGACGGACATTAAAGGAAAGATTGATAAACATAAAGATCAGCTTTTTCTCGTCACAAACAATAAACAATATGATGCCCTCCAGCATGAGATCGACCATTTGAAAGGTCAATTGGATGAGATTGAAACCCAGTCCTTAGAATTCACTGAAGAAAAAGAATCTTTAGAAGAGCGAATTAAAACTGAAGAAGAAAACCTAGAATCTTTAAGTCAAGATCTTGTCGGCCGTCGCGAAAAACTTGAAGCCCTCATGAATGATTCTTCTGAAGAAAAAGAGAAGTTAGAGGCCCAGCGGGCAGATCAGCGTGGCGGAATTGATGGTGCAACCCTATCCCGATACGATCGGATTCATACGGCGCGGAAAGGCCTATCCGTGGTGACCGTAGAAGGGTCGGCTTGTGGTGGTTGCGGTGCTTTTGTACCCCCTCAAATCGTATCTGAAGTTCGTGCAGGCAAGGGGCCTCATACCTGTGATAGCTGCAGCCGATTCCTCTATTGAGAATCCGTATAGCAAATTCTCATTTTATTTGTAATTTTACACGATATTTGAAAATAGAGTCGGTCGGATAGTTACTCTCAATCCGCGTTAAGCGAAATGGGGAGAGGAAAGTCCGAGCACTGCAGGACAGGATGCCGCCTAATGGACGGGCCCCGAAAGGGGATGGAAAGTGCAGCAGAAAGTAAACCGTCCCGAACGCGCTTCGGGATAAGGGTGAAACGGTGGTGTAAGAGACCACCAGTCTCTATAGCAATATAGGGAGCTGGGTAAACCCCATCCGGTGCAAGATCAAGTAAACCCCAAGATGTGGTCCGCATCTATATTTTTTAAATGAGAGGGGAGGGTTGATCGCGTGATCCCGGCGGAAACATCGGGACCAGATGAATGACTATCAATTACAGAACTCGGCTTATAGATCGACTCTATTTCAAGTGAATCCCTTTTAATATTTCCCATATGAAATGGAGATATAGAGGGATATTATTAACAATGTCTCTTTTAAGAAATGACTCATTAAATATTAAAATGATTAAATGAAGTCTCAAGACTTCGTGAGAATTTAATGCTTGAGTCGAGTGACAATAACTCATTAAATTGTACATGAAATATGTACAAGTACAATTGAATTTCCTATGAAAGAATACTCTTACACAGAATCACGCCAAAACTTAAAATCTGTTATATCTGATGCAGCAATTGATCATGAGGTTGTCCGAATAAAAAATCGAAATGGTCAATCTGTCATTATGATTGATGAACAGGATTATAACGCCTTGGTTGAAACGGCCTATTTACTCCGAAGCCCTCAAAATGCAAAAAGATTAATTGAAGCTCGAAATCGATCAGAATCAGAAGCCATAGAATATAGTGAACTAATAGAGAGCCTTGGTCTTTGAGACAAATTATTTTTGACCCAAATGCAATTGAAGATTTAGAATTCTGGGTCAAAGAAAATAAAAAAAAAGCACATAAAATACTGAAGCTGATAAATGAATCAGCTAAGGACCCTTTTCAGGGTAGAGGTAAGCCTGAACCATTAAAGTATGAATTAAAGGGTTGTTGGTCTCGTCGGATCGACCAGGAGCACCGTTTGGTGTATGAGGTCAAAAAGAAATTCATCAGAATTCTTGCCTGTCGGTATCATTACTAATTATTCCTCTGGGGGTGTGTTATCACATCATTATAAGCCATGTTTTTTCAATTAAATCTACAAATACATTAAAGGGTTAACCCCTCTTGCATTGGAATATTAAAAAACCACCCGAAGACCTTGTCTCCGCTTTAAAAAAAGAATTTAAAACTTCTGAAATCATTGCCAGAGTATTAGCCAACCGCGGTATCGAATCACGCCATAGCTCCAGAGATTTTTTTGATCCAAACATTGATCAACTCCACGATCCTTTCATGATGAAAAATATGGATATTGCTGTGGACCGAATCCTCAAAAATATCCAGAACGACGTCCCGATACTGGTTTTTGGTGATTATGATGTGGATG
>LSCF01000077.1 GCA_001577025.1 Fidelibacterota bacterium TCS55
TTATTAATTCCTTTTGATTTTAGTTGATTTAATCTCTTAAAGTTAGTTAGTAATATTTATATATATCTTAGTATTTATTATTAGTATTAGTAATTATTACTGTTTATATTCACATATGCGATATAGCCATCAAAGGGAAACTATAAGGGAGATTGTTTTCTCCACAAATTCTCATCCATCAGCAGACTGGGTGTATGCTAGAGCAAAAAAAGCTATTCCCAATATAAGTCTGGGGACGGTCTACAGAAATCTAAAGCAATTGACAGATCAGGGTATCATCAGGGTAATTCATGATGGATCTCTTGCTCGATATGACTGGAACAAAGAACCGCATGACCACATGAAATGCACAACCTGCGGAAGTATGGTGGATATTAAATTACCCAATGGCAATTTGAAGAATATGGTAAAGAACCAACATAATTTTGAAGTATCCGATGTAGAAATCACTCTAATCGGTAAATGCAATAAACACGACTAATAAAGGAGTACAAAATGTCCTTAGAAGGAAGTAAAACACATGAGAATCTAAAAGCTGCTTTTGCTGGAGAATCTCAAGCAAATAGAAGGTACCTGTATTTTGCACGCCAGGCAGATATTGAAGGTTACCCTGAAGCTGCTGGAGTATTCAAGAATACTGCAGATGGTGAGACAGGCCATGCATTTGGCCACCTAGAGTTTATGGAAAAAGGCGGGGCTGGAGATCCTGGAACAGGTCTTCCAATCGGCGAAACTGAAGATAATTTAAAGGCCGCAGTTGCTGGAGAAACCTATGAATACACAGAAATGTATCCCGGTTTCGCGGCAACAGCTAGAGAAGAGGGATTTGATGAAATTGCTGAGTGGTTTGAGACTCTAGCCAGAGCAGAAAAGTCTCATGCAGGAAAATTCCAGGAGACTTTAGACACTCTTTAAAAACTATAATCAATATGAATCTGGGCCGTCTAATGCCCAGATTCATATTCTTATTTAATATATGGGGATTACATTCTAAATGCTGGACCACTCTAATACTGATAATACTGTTTATGATATAAGACAACCTGCCTATTGGGACAAAGATTCGCTCTATCAAGAAATGGATAGGGTTTATGATATTTGCATAGGATGTCGACTATGTTTCAATCTGTGTCCCTCATTCCCTTCACTGTTCGATTCAGTTGATAATGCGGGTACCAGAAAAAGGGAGATTGCAGAGCAAGAAGGCAGAGTTGGAAAAGAGGAAGAGAAAGATACCTATCTTGACCTCCCGGAGGGAGAGCACGCATCAGAGTCAAGCATAGAGGTTGAATTTCGAGGTGAAGTTACCGATCTTACTGAAGATGAGCGCTGGGAGGTAGTGGACCTTTGCTATCAATGTAAGCTCTGTGATCCGGTTTGCCCATATACTCCCGGCAAGGAACACGAGTTTCAATTGGACTTTCCGAAACTAATGACCAGAGCTCAGGCCATACGAACAAAGGAAAGAGGAGTAAAGGTTAACGACAGATTTTTATCCAATACAGATCTCACTGGTAAACTTGGTTCTATTTTCGGACCCATAATAAATTTGGTAAACAGAATTTCAATCGCAAGATGGTTTCTTGATAAGTTAATTGGTATATCATCAAGAAGGGATTTACCCAAATTTCAGATAAACACTTTTGAAAAATGGTTTAAATCTCGTGAGCTATCGGGGCATGACTTTTCTGAAAAGGTGGTGATCTTTGGTACTTGTTTTACCAACGCTCATGATGTGGATCTTGGAAAGGCAGCCGTTGAAATATTAGAGCACAATGGAATTGAATGCATCTATCCAAAGCAACAATGTTGCGGTGCTCCATATCTTAGCCCTGGTGACTTTGATGGTTTTGAAAAGCAGGCCAGGCCCAATGTTGATGAATTTTACAAATGGGTATCGGATGGCTATAAAATAATTGTGACGGGCCCTCCGACTTGTAGCATGACACTCAAGAAGGAGTACCCTGACTATCTTGGCCTTGATGAGAAAATTCAATTGATATCGGAAAATACTTATGACATTTCAGAATATTTGGTATATCTAAATAAACAGGATAAGCTAAAAAAAGATTTCAAGGAAGAGATTGGAACAGTCAATTACCATGTAAGCTGCCATTTAAAGGCACAGCAAATGGGCTTCAAAGGAAGAGATATCCTCAGATTAGTTCCTGATACTAAAGTTAATCTCATTAATCGCTGCAGTGGAATGGATGGGGGCTGGGGAATGAAGTCAGAATTCTTTGACGAGTCAATGAAGGTAGCAGAAAGATGTGTAAATGATATGAACCAAAAAGAATCTGATATCGCATGCTCTGATTGTTCACTCGCCAGCCATCAATTAAATCAGGCAAGCAAGGGCGAGGTCAAGCCATCTCACCCCGTCATTGAATTACATAAAGCATACGGCTTAAACACCGATTAAGGAATCAACCATGAAAACACTTAATAAAGAATCACTGCTGGACATTATCGAATACGAAAAAATAAGACACGATTATAGAAAAGAGATAATTGATTACAAGATTAATAGAAGAATAGCACTTGGACCAAACGTCACAATGGTTTTTGAAAATGAGAAAACGTTAAGTTTTCAAATTCAAGAAATTATGAGAGCAGAACGCCTTGTCCATGATGAACAAATCCAAGAAGAGATTCAGGTCTATAATTCTATAATGCCTCCCAGTGGTGGTCTCAGCGCAACACTGTTTATTGAGATTACTGATGAGAAAAAAATTAAATCAGTATTAAATGATTTTATTGGACTCACTAATAGTGACAATCTTTACTTTGAGATCGGCGACGAAAAGGTTTTCGCTAGGTTTGAAGAGGGTAGAGAAAAAGAAGATAAAATAAGTTCAGTTCACTATGTACAATTTTATCTCAATCAAAATCAAAAAGATCGGTTAGCTGATTTATCTCAAACTGTCAATATTGTCATTGACTACAAGAACTATGTACACTCTGTAAGCGTCAAAGACGAAATGAGGCAATCCTTAGTCAATGATTTGTAAATGAATATTAGTTAAGCCTGGATACCTTTCATTTGTCATAAATTCAGGGGAGTGATTTACAGGCATTGACTATAATTGAATTGATATAACCCCCGGCACAGGGTCATGTGCAAAACGTGGCGTGAGAAAATAATATCATGTTGCGACCATTACATCAATCGGGACTATGTTCACACATCTGAACGTCCACTCCCATTATTCCCAAATGCAGGGAACGACATCCCAGCAACAACTCATTACGGCTACTCGGAACCGAGGGATGAACCATTTGGCTTTTACCGAAACCAATGGGCTCTGGGGTTTCATCTATTTTACTCAGCATGCCCATAGGGCCAAGATAAACCCCATAGCCGGCGTCAATCTTATTACCGATAAAGATGAAGCCATTCTTCTGGCGGAAAATCAGCGTGGATACGAGAATATCTCTAGAGCCATTTCTGCCATTCATGATGATCCAAATCAATCGATTGCTCATATTTTGGATGGGCAATCTGATGGGATATTCATCCTTTCTCATCAAGCTCATACCATCAAATCATTGTGTGGAACTATCTCCAATAGTCATTTATTTGTTGAGCTTCGTCCGGGGATAACAGAACAAGGCGCCCATCGTATGGCCAAACAATATCGTTTGGAAATGGTGGCTACGGGAGATGTGTATTTTTTGAATCAATCCGATTGGAAAACACACCAACTTCTCCGGGCCATTGATTTAAACACCACACTCCATGATTTGCCAACATCCGCCTATAAGTCAGATCAACATTGGTTTCGATCTGAAAAGGAGATAGTTCAACTTTTTCCCAACAGTCTGGAAGCTATCAATAACAGTACCTACTTGGCAGAACGGTGCAAGCAGGATTGGTCCTTTATTAATACGATTTTTCCCCACCTTTCTTTGAAGGACACCCAGCAGGCCAGCCGCATCCTGAAAGCAAAGGTCATTGCCGGGGCCACAAAGCGCTACGCAAAAATGACTTCTCAGATTCAGTCCCGGATTGAGCATGAACTATCCATCATTATTTCGAAAGGATTTGCTCCCTACTTTTTGGTGGTGGCAGATATTGTGAAACAGACTAAGGCTACCATCGGCCGTGGATCCGGGGCTGCATCCATCGTGAGCTATTGCCTGTTCATCACCCAAGTGGATCCCATAGAATACAACCTGCAATTTGAACGATTTATTCATCCCGAGCGAAGTAATATGCCGGATATTGATGTGGACTTCCCTTGGGATGAACGGGATGACATTCTGAATTATATCTTCAAAAAATATGGCAATGAGCGAACGGCCATGGTCTGCAGCCAAGTGTTCATGAAACCCCGCTCCGCCATTCGAGAAGTGGCGAAAGTGTATGGCCTATCCAATGAGGAAATTAAATCTCTCACCAAACGGGTGGGGTGGTATGCTTCCCGGCGGGATCTGTTAAATTGGGTGAAGACGGACCCTCGTTTTGCCCATGTGGAATTGGATGAAACGCTGGAAACCATTTTACGCGAGAGTGAAAAAGTGGTGGGTACATTTCGCCATCCATCGGTTCATCCCGGTGGGGTGGTGATTGTGCCAGATGAGATTCGAAAATACGTCCCTGTTCTAACGGCACCCAAAGGCGTACAAATTGTGGAATGGGAGAAAGATCAAGTGGAAGATTCGGGCTTGCTGAAAATTGACATCCTCGGCAATCGGAGTCTGGCGGTGGTGCGAGATACAATTTGTCAAATTAATTTGAACTATGGGCAGAATACATCTCAAAACGCTTATTTGGATTATCATCAAATTCAACCCATCGGTGACAAAAAAACAGAGGCACTCATGCAATCAGGGCGAACTATGGGCATCTTCTATATTGAGAGCCCCGCCACGCGCCAGCTTTTGGCCAAAGCCGGTGTGGTGGATTTTGAACATGTGGTCATTTATTCATCCATCATTCGTCCCGCAGCGAACCGATTCACCAACATTATGCTGGAGCGTATCCATGGCAAGCCATGGAAAGTGCCTCATTCGGATTTAGATTTTTTAAATGAGAGCTACGGTATTATGGTCTATGAAGAGCAGGTATCCAAAGCGGCCATGGTTATGGCGGGGCTGGGATATGGTGAGGCAGAATCTTTACGAAAAACCATGAGTCGCGATTCCATGCAGCATCTGATTCGCCACTGGAAAGACAAATTTGATCAAGGGTCCGCCAAACGTGGATACGATGAAAAATTAATCCGTGATGTGTGGGATATGATTCAATCCTTTGTGGGCTATTCATTCTGCAAGCCCCACTCCGCCTCCTTTGCCATGCTATCATTTACCTGCGCTTATTTAAAGGCCCATTATCCCGCCGAATTTTTGGCAGCGGTCATTTCGAATCAAGGCGGCTTCTATTCCCCTTACGCCTATTTGAGCGAAGCACGACGATTTGGTATTGAAATTTTGCCGCCGGATGTGAATCATAGTCACATGGATTACCGCGGCCGAAAAGGAAAAATCCGTATGGGGTTCATGAGTATAAAAAATTTAAAAGCAGAAACGGTGAAGGATATATTAGACGAACGGAAGGCGGGCTCCTTCATGTCGCTCCAAGATTTTTTTATTCGCATTATGCCCAATCTATCCGATGCCATGGCCCTCACCAATGCAGGATGTTTCTACAGTGTGGCCCCCAAACTCTCTCACCAGCAAATTGCCTATGAAGTGGCTCTCTATTGTTTGAAGGATCAGGATAACGCCATGTTCTCTATACCCAATCCCCAATCAGGGTATGATCATAAAATGTGTAATCCACAGCATCTTTCTATATCCGATCGATCCCGGCTGGAGATTGAATCATTTGGCTTTCCCATATCATCTCATCCACTTACGCCTTACTTGCCCATCATCAACCATCGCGTTCGGAAAGCGAAGAATCTTCATCGCTATGTGGGGCAAACCATCCACTTGGCAGGCGTATATATTACACGGAAAGAAACAGCCACAGTTAAATCCCGAGCGCCTATGGAGTTCCTCACTCTAGAAGATGAAACAGATATTTATGAATGTGTTCTTTTCCCGGAAGTGTTTCAGAAATAT
>LSCF01000078.1 GCA_001577025.1 Fidelibacterota bacterium TCS55
TCCCTAAATTGATTAATAAGCTCTTTTGATAAAAATTGGGCCTCATCAACCAATATACAATAAATATTATCAAAAGTATAAAAATCCAATTTAGTAACGTCATAACTATTTGAATAGCCTGTTGTTAAATGTAGTTTATTATCGAATAAATAAAATGATAATTCTCCATATAATTCTTTGAAAGGAGTTGCTGATTTTTCGGTTAATGGGATGTAAGAGACTACTCCTTCTTTACTCCATTGATAATTCGAATCCATAATCCAAGAATGTGATTGGCTTGAAACTGAATATATCCCTATAAATTCTATCCATTCAGTTAGCATACTCATTAATTCAATTTTATAACCAATATCTGCCACGGATTCACAAACTGAAATCCCGCATTCGGTCATAATTCTCATTTTGGCTTCCGCCGTATCATCTCCACCAGAAACAATGGCCCCGGCATGACCCATCCGACGTCCCGGAGGCGCAGTCTGGCCTGCGATAAACCCTACAACGGGTTTGGACATATTCTCTTTAATCCAACGTGCTGCTTCATTTTCCATCTGTCCGCCGATCTCACCAATCAATACAACACCTTCTGTCTCTTGATCCGCTTCAAATAATTTCAACGCATCAATCATGGTGGTGCCGATAATGGGGTCACCGCCGATACCGATGGCTGTGGTTTGCCCTAACCCCACATTCACCAATTGGCCGATGGCTTCGTAAGTGAGTGTTCCCGATTTAGAGAGGACACCGATATTTCCTTTTTCACAAATGAACCCAGGCATGATGCCCAATTTACATTCATCTACCGTAATGATTCCGGGGCAGTTGGGGCCAATGAGCCGTGTCCCGTTCTGATCGATAATTCGTTTGGCTTTCACCATATCATGGACAGGCACACCTTCTGTAATGCATACCACCAATTCTACACGTGCATCTGATGCTTCAATAATGGCTTCCGCAGCGAAGGGCGGGGGAACAAAAATGATGGATACATTTGCATTCGTATTAGCTTTTGCTTCTTCTACCGAATTGAAGACAGGGACTTTACCATCGAGTGCCATCTGTCCGCCTTTACCCGGCGTTACACCGGCAACGATATTGGTGCCGTACGCCAGCATTTGAGATGCATGGAAGGACCCTTCAGAACCGGTAATCCCCTGGACCATAACTCTTGAATCTTTATTCACTAAAATAGACATGTTATTTCCTTAATTCTTTATCGCTGCATCCACAACTTTTTGGGCAGCATCTTTCATATCGTTTGCAGGGATGATATCTAAATCTGATTCAGATAAAATGGTTTTGGCTTGTTCAGCATTGGTTCCTTCGAGACGTACTACAACGGGGACTTTTAATCCCAATTCTTTCACGGCTTGGATGACCCCAGTAGCCACACGATCGCAGCGGACAATACCGCCAAAAATATTAATCAAAATGGCTTTCACATGTTCATCGGATAAAATGATTTTAAATCCATTTTTCACCGTTTCAGCAGAAGCAGCACCACCCACGTCAAGGAAGTTCGCCGGTTCACCGCCGGCCAGTTTTATGATGTCCATGGTAGCCATAGCCAAGCCGGCACCGTTTACCATGCAGCCCACATTTCCATCCAATTTGATATAATTTAAATCGTACTTGCTTGCTTCTAATTCGGTGGGATCTTGTTCGTGAACATCCCTTAAACCAGCAATATTTTTGTGCCGGTACATGGCGTTGCCGTCAAAATTAAATTTAGCATCCAATGCAACGATTCGATCGTCTTCTGTAAGTACCAACGGATTAATTTCCACAATGGATGCGTCTGTACCTATATAACAGGCATACATTTTCATAAAAACGTTTACAGCTGTTTTAAACGCATCTCCCGTAAGTTCTAACCCAAAAGCCAACTTCCGCGCTTGAAAAGATTTCATACCAATTAAGGGGTCGATCCACACTTTAATAATTTTTTCCGGCGTTTCTTCTGCTACCTTTTCAATTTCTACACCACCCTCTGAAGAGACCATGAACACATCTTTCGTTTGGGATCGATCTAATGTGATGGCGCAATAGTATTCTTTTTTGATGTCAAGCGCTTCGGTGATATAAAGCTTCCGGACTTTCTGTCCTTCGGTTCCGGTCTGGTGCGTAACCAATTGCATGCCCAGCATATTCTGTGCATTTTCTAAAGCGTGCGCTGTGGTGGGTGAATATTTTACGCCGCCGCCTTTTCCTCGTCCGCCTGCATGAATTTGGGCTTTTACCACCACTGCTTCTGTATTGAATTCTTGTTGTACTTTTTCGATTGTAGCAGAGGCATCCTTGATATTCTCGATCACATAGCCGTCTTGAATGGGTATGCCATAGGATTTAAAAATATCTTTGCCCTGATATTCATGAATTTTCATGGATTAGTTCCTAATTATTGTTCCGTTATTGTCGTTAATTGCTTCTTTCACACCTTCAATGGATGTGATAACCACTTTATCGCCGTGATATTTCAGGAAGTATAAAGCAGCATGAATTTTTGGTCCCATACTGCCGGCTTGAAAATGGCCTTCACCATAATATTGTTTTGCCTCGGATACGGTAATCTTTGACAATGCTTCCTCGTTGTCCATGCCGTAATTGAGACAAACTCGATCCACATCGGTAATGATCCAAAGTTCGTTCGCTTTGATAACACGCCCTAATAATGCTGCAGAGAGATCTTTATCTACCACTGCATCTAAACCTTCCAGATTGCCATTCTCATTCCAGTAGGCAGGAATACCGCCGCCACCGGATGCGATGACGATAATACCGTTATCTACCAATGTTTGGATTGATTTCCCATGCTCGATATATTGAGGGAGAGGAGAAGGAACAACTTGCCGCCATTCGCCCTCATTCTGCTCTTTCACTGTCCAATTGAATTTTTCAGCCATTTTTACTGCTTCATCCTTTGAGAATCGCTGGCCAATAAATTTAGATGGATTTTTAATAGTTGGATCATCCGCATCCACGATGGTTTGGGTGATGAGGGTTACTACTTCCCGATCGATGGTTTTCTCTTTCAGTGCATTTTGCAAGGACTGCTGAATCATATATCCGATGGAGCCTTGAGTTTCGGCCACACAAACACCGAGGGGAAGGGGTGGGACATCACTTTGTGTCAACTCCATGCGGAAAAGTTCATCCCCAACTTGGGGGCCGTTCCCATGGGTGAGACATAAATTGTAATCCAAATTGACAAAATGCATGATGGCTTCGAGGCTTTCCCGTGTATGGGCAAATTGCTGATAAATAGTACCCGCTTCATCTTTTGGAGAGAGGGCGTTGCCACCCAAGGCAATCATGACCGATTTTGGCATGGATCTAGATTATTTTTCGTTCATAAATGGATAACGAAAATCTTTTGGCGGATCGAAAGTTTCTTTAATCGTCCGCATGGAAACCCACCGGATCAAATTAAACATGGACCCCGCTTTGTCATTCGTTCCCGAAGCACGGCTACCGCCAAATGGCTGCTGACCCACAACGGCGCCCGTGGGCTTATCATTAATATAGAAATTTCCCGCTGCGTGCGTGAGTTTTTCAGTCGCCTCGTTCACTGCTTCACGGTCTTGACCCCAGACACAACCGGTGAGGGCATAAGGAGAAGTGGTATCCACCAATTCGAGTGTCAATTTCCAATCCTTCGGGTCATAAAGATAAATAGTAAGCACAGGACCAAAAATTTCTTCACACATGGTGGTGTATTTGGGATTGTCTGTAAGGATAGTTGTGGGTTCAATAAAGTATCCTACCGAATCATCGCAATTGCCGCCGGTGATGATTTCAGCATCGGACGCTGCTTTGGCATTTTTGATATATTCTGAAATGGAATCAAATGCAGCTTTGTCAATCACCGCATTCAAAAAGTTAGAAAAATCTTCCGGGCTGCCCATTTTGATTTCATTCACTTGGGCCAAATATTTTTCTTTCAGCTCAGGCCAAATAGTAGTAGGAATGTAAGCCCTTGAAAGGGCAGAACATTTTTGACCTTGGTATTCAAACGCACCGCGGACCATTGACGTCGCCAGCGCATCTACATCTGATGATTCATGGGCAATACAAAAATCTTTTCCGCCCGTTTCACCCACAATCCGTGGGTAGGATTTATAATTGGCGATATTTTCACCAACGGTCTTCCACATACCTTGAAATACAGCGGTGGATCCGGTAAAATGAACGCCGGCTAAACTGGGGCTTTCCATGACGATAGGACCCACATCACGACCGGAGCCGGGGATGTAATTGATGACACCATCGGGGATGCCCGCTTCACGAAACAGATTCATCATAAAATGTCCGCTATATACGGCGCTGGATGCAGGCTTCCACAAGGCTACATTGCCCATGAGGGCAGGTGCCGCAGGAAGGTTCCCAGCGATGGATGTGAAGTTAAATGGTGTTACAGCGAATATGAACCCTTCCAGCGGACGGTGTTCCAATCGGTTCCACATTCCATCGGGAGAATAGGTGGGCTGTTGGCTATAGAGTTCTTGAGCGTACCAGCAATTGAAATTCAAAAAGTCGATCATTTCACAGGATGCATCAATCTCTGCCTGGAATGCATTTTTGCTTTGACCCAAAATCGTGGCTGCATTCAGGGTTTGATCACCATGGCGTTGGAGGATGGATGCCATTTTCTTAAAAATTGCAGCACGGGATTCCCAAGGCATCTTGGACCAAGTTTGCCACGCATCCATGGCCGCTTCGATGGCCATTTTTACTTCTTTTGGTCCCGCCATATGATAATGACCTAAAATATGTTCATGGTCGTGGGGAACGCGCATTTCACCCATATTCCCCGTTTTGATTTCTTTCCCGCCAATTATAAGGGGGACTTCAATTTGCTGAGATTTTAATTCCTCGATTCGCGCCTTTAGGGCTGCCCGTTCAGGTGTGCCAGGGGCGTAAGACAAAATAGGTTCATTAATCGGTTTAGGAACTATTGCTTTAGCGTTTTGCATGGATGCCTCAGTTTGTTCGAAATATTTGGATCAAAAAAAGCTTGGGAATTTATTGTTTAAATAGGGATGATTCAAGGAGTGGAAAATATCCTTCTGTCATTGCCATTCCGACTGGTCGGAAGAAGAATCCCAATTGTATAGATGGTTTAATGGTGCGAGGGATGGTATGACAGAAAAAAACTAAGAAATCGAATCTAAAATGGCTACCATGGCCTCCCGATCCGGGGCAGAGACAAGGGCCTTACGGTAAGGAGATGCACCATTAAACCCACGGATGTACCAGCCAAAATGCTTTCGCATTAAATTGGTGCCAATCCGTTCACCATGCCAATCCACCATATGATCAAAATGCCGACGACAATGGGATACCCTATCCACAATTGATGGCTCCGGCGGTATGGTTTCTCCTTTATATAACGCAGTGGCATCCCGAAAAAACCATGGATTTCCTAATGCACTCCGCCCCACCATGACGGCATCACATCCTGTTTCTTCCATCATACGCATAACACCATCCGGTGATTTTACATCTCCATTCCCGATGACGGGTAAAGATGTGGATTCTTTTAATGCTTTAATCAATGTCCAATCCGCATCACCTGCATAGCTTTGTTTTGTCGTTCGAGGATGGAGAGCCAACGCCTTGACACCGATTTTTTCTAATCGAGGTCCCACCTCAGGCACCACAATGGAATTGGCATCCCATCCGGCGCGCATTTTTACAGTGACGGGTACTTCCGGTACGGATTCCACCACAGCGGCGGTTATATTGTCCATGAGGCACAGATCTCGAAGGGCTGCAGACCCGGCACCCCGTTTAGTGACTTTAGGGACAGGGCATCCATAATTGATATCCAGAATATCGGGGGAGAATTTATCTACCACCATCCGTGCTGCCCGGCTCATGACTTCGGGAGAATCGCCAAAAATCTGAATACCGATAGGCCGTTCAAAGTCAGTGAATTCAATCATGTGCCAGGTTTTGGCATTCTCACGGATAATCCCATGGGCAGATACAAATTCAGAATAGACCACACTGGCGCCTTGT
>LSCF01000079.1 GCA_001577025.1 Fidelibacterota bacterium TCS55
CAAGAAAAGATGAAGAGAATCTTTGAAGACATAGAGCCCGAACTTCTCATACTTCCTGAAACTGTGCAGTCAATGGCAGGTAGACAAGTTGATTCTTTATTTTCAGATATTTCCGATCCTTCATTCCGTCGCGTTGCGGATCAATTGGAAGCGAAATATGTTTTTGCAGGTAAGTTCAAAAATGTCTCGCCTGATAATCAACGAATCATGATTCAAGGTGATTTTTACAGATATAATGCACAGCTCAATACCAGTTTTCGCTACGAAGTACTCAAATACTATGAGCGAATGAATGATGAAACAAAAGTAATAAAGACCCAGTTGGTGGATTCACTCCCAGCTGTTTCAAAACCAGCATCATTTAAACAGATTGCAATGGTATTTGGCACTGTAATACTTGTTGGAATATTATTTATGAGCATTACCGGTACTAAAGTTTGGGGTGAAAGTACTGGTGGTGATGGGAGCGGCCCCCCTTCTGAAGCATGATATCAAGGATTCCAAAGATAACATCATTGGTGTTGATCCTTGGACTTTCATTAGGTTCAACCTTATCAGCTTCACCACAAAATAAAAAACTTATCCACGTAGGTTATGTGGGAGAATCCCTTGAAAATATCCCCGATGCCTATGCCAAAATGATTCGTCAAAAAATGTTGGGGTTGATTAATCAAAATTATTACGAATTTCACCATCCCAATGACTTATACCAATCACACCCCAGCCAAGTAGATGCGGTTAAGGCGCGTAATAATAATTCGTTCGTTAAAGATTTAAGTGAATTGGCATCCGTTTCAGGTCTTAATTATATATTTTCGACACACATAGAAAATATTGCTGATACAAATGAAAGGGTGATGTTAAAGGGAGAGGTAATCCGGTTTAATCGTAGTTCTAATGATGTATACCGATATGAAATACTCTCCTATGTTGAAGATTTAGATTTGCATTTAAATACCTTAAAAGATGAGTTGATAAACACTATACCTCATAGTGTTTATGGAATCGGAAAAAATAGAGTATTTTTGCTATTAGGCGTTGCGTTTGTATTATTATTCGCTATGAGCCAAACATTTGGTGGTTTCGATAATATTTTCGGTGGTGGCGGCGAACCAAAAGATCCTGAGCCGCCAATAGGAACCTGACCTACTGTTTCTCAAAAATGCCCACTGCCTCTATATGAGGCGTGTGTGGGAACATATCCACCATGGTTATTTTTTTTAGCCGATATCCATTCATATGCAATATTTCAGTATCCCGCGCTTGGGTGGTTGGATTACAGGATATATATACAATTTTTTGGGCGCCAAATTTCGGTAAATAATTGGTCATAAATTTGTGCATACCAGCTCGAGGCGGATCCACAATAATTACATCTGGTTTGGGGTATTTTTTCCCCACACCAAACTTGAAAAAATTATCCAGGTTTGCCACATGAAAATGGACATTCCCTGCACCATTCCGCACAGCATTTCGCGTGGCATCTTCTACCGAAGATACAATCACTTCAAACCCGTGGACTTCCTTGGCTTTCTGGGCCAGAAATAATGAAATTGAACCGGTGCCGCAATAGAGATCAAAGACCACTTCTTCTCCGGTTAATCCGGCCCCATCTAAAGCAGTTTCATATAATTTCTCAGCCATAACGGTGTTGGTTTGAAAAAATGAATTGGCAGAAATTTCAAATGTAAGGTCACCTAATTTTTCTTCTAAGCATGGCTTACCATGAAGATGAAGTTCATATTCACCGAATGCTACATCTGCCTTTCGTGTATTAATATTATTCACCACTGTGGTGATTTGTGGAAAGGCTGCAATTAAACCATCTATAAGTGGTTTTAGCAAATCCGGATTTTCATAAGACGTAACCAAATTGACTAAAATATCGCCCGTATTGTGACCAAACCGCATGAGTAAATAACGGAGGAATCCATTATGGGTTTTTTGATCATAGGCCTTCAGTTTTAATTCTTTGGCTAGAGATTGGGTCTTATTGAGAATTTCTGTGCCAATCTCCGGCATGAGGTGACAAGCGTCAATATTTAATATTTTATCCCACCGTTTTGGGATATGCATCCCTAAAGCAAAATCTCTATCCACACCTTCCGGTTCACCGGGGAGTACCCATCGATTGTTAGAAAAAGTAAATTCCATTTTATTGCGGTAGTTAAATGGATTTACCGCCGGCACCACATCATGAATTTCAAATTCGGATATCCCTGCTTGTCGCTGAAAAATATTCTCTACCTGCTGCTTTTTCTGCGCTACTTGTTCTTCATAACTGAGTTGCTGCACCTTGCATCCGCCACAGGTGAGGAAGTGGTCACAAGGTGCATCAACTTTATGGGGAGATTCAGTGAGCACCTCTAATGGGCGAGCCTCTCCATACCCTTTTCGTTTTTTATAGATCAAAGCGCGCACCTTCTGCCCGGGAATGGCATTTTTTACAAAGATGACATAATCATCCACTCGAGCAATCCCTTTGCCGCCATAGGCCAATGATTCAATTTGAAGCTCCAACTCATCCCCGCGTTTAATTTTCTGTGGATCTTTCATAAGTACTAAAAAGGCTTAATTTATTCGTTCAATTATTGTGGGTGATGGCTCTTTTTTAGAATCATTTATACGGTAAGCTTTTTGGATCAATGCAATGGCATTGTTAGCATCATCTTCATTTTTGGCATGGACCATCGCCAAAGGTTGGCCTTCAATTACTTCTTCACCCAGACCTAAAACATCTGTGAATCCCACAGTATGGTCAATGGTGTCACTGGCTTTTTTTCGTCCGCCGCCTAACTCGACCACAGCCAAACCAACCTCTCGAGTTTCAATATGAGAAGTGGTTCCGGAATGGGGTGCGTGGACAGGCTTTACCACGTTTGCAGCCGTGAGCGTTTCATCCAAAATATTTTTTGGCCCACCCAATTCTGAGACCATTTTTTGAAATGTTTCTGCCGCTTGACCATTGTCCAATACATCTGTGATTTTTTGGATGGCGTGTTCTTTCGAGTCAGACAATCCTGAAACTTGGAGCATCTCCACAGCCAAGAATAACACAACTTCATGGAGACGTTGGTCCCGTTTTGTCCCTTTTAAATAATCAATCACTTCCATCACTTCCACCGCATTCCCCACCGCATTCCCCAGGGGCTGATTCATATCTGTGATAAGCGCAGTTGTTTTCATACCGAATTTGTTTGCCACACTGATGATGCTTTCCCACATCTCTGGCAAAGTCCAGTTGATTTGCGAAAGCGCCATTCCCCGTTTTGATATCCATGACGAGTCCATCCAATCCAGCCGCCAATTTTTTAGATAAAATGGAGGCAGTAATTAGTGAAACCGATTCCACGGTGGCTGTCACATCGCGGACGCCATAGATGATTTTGTCAGCCGGTGCGAGATTGGCTGTTTGTCCGATGATGGCACATCCTACATTTTTTACAACATTTCGAAATTGATCATTGTCCGGCGTGGTATTGTATCCAGGAATGGATTCTAATTTGTCTAAGGTTCCGCCGGTGTGTCCCAATCCCCTGCCGGAAATCATGGGATTATAAATGCCGCAGGCAGCCACAATGGGCGCTAACATGAGACTGACCTTATCGCCAACACCGCCAGTAGAATGTTTATCAATCACTGGACCATTTAAGTCATCCCAGTTTAAGGTTTCACCGGATTTCACCATGTGGTTGGTGAGATGGAAAGATTCTTCCACGTTCATGCCATTAAACAACACAGCCATGGAAAATGCCGCAATGTGACTTTCATTCACTGAGCCATTGGCGATACCTTCAATATAAAATTGGATTTCTTCCGCGCTGAGCGAATGACCATCTCTTTTTTTTCTGATGATTTCTTGGGTGAGCATTGTTGGATGTAATTATATAAAAAGTAAAACGTAATTAGTTGGTTTGAAATAATTACTATTTTTCATAATTCGAAAGAAATTCACCCAACAGCGCTTGGAGGTCATTGGAGGCTTGGTTGGCATTTTCCATGGTTTGGTCATGACTCAATGCAACATCACTCATCCCTGCAGCCATATTTGTTATAATCGAAAGAGCTGCAACTTTGAGTCCATAAAATCGGGCAAGGATCACTTCCGGCACAGTGGACATTCCCACTGCATCTGCACCCAAATTTTTCGCAGCTTTTATTTCTGCAGGTGTTTCAAAACTGGGTCCGCAAAACCAAATGTAAACACCTTCGTGTAACGTGATATCTTTTTCCGAAGCAGCCTTGCGAAATTGATCACCAAGTGTTGGATCATATGCATCCACCATGTCTACAAATCGGGATGATTCTGTTTCACCAAATAAAGGTGACACCCCTGTAAAATTGATATGATCTGTCAAAAGCATGACGCTTCCCGGTTGTGCTTCGGGAACGAGACTTCCCGCAGCATTTGTTAAAAGGAGTGTTTCACACCCTAACTCTTTTAATGTCTCAACCGGCGTTCGCATCACATCTGCTTGGCCTTTTTCATAATAATGAGCGCGGCCCTGCAGCACAGCCACTTCTGTGCCACCAACGGATCCCAATACCAATTGCCCTGCATGGCCCTCCACACCTGCATCGGGGAATCCCGGGAGATCATTGTAAGAAATGACGGTTTGATTTTCAACTTGGTCTGCAAAAGGGCCTAAGCCGGAACCAAGAATGATACCGACTTTGGGTTGTCGTTCGGCGGCTTTAGATCGAATAATAGCTGCTGCTGGTTTGGCTGACATCATTCAAACTCCCACGGGATGCCAAGTGGTTTTGGTTTCCTGTGTTTTCAAAATATAGTAAGGGCCTTGTCCGGAATCTTTGTCCCATTTTTCATCTGAAAAAATAATGGCACGTTTCACATTCAGCGCTGCATTGGTTTCAACCAATTCAATATCATCTTTTTCATCACCGCAGTAGATCATTGCATTCACATCCATGTGGGATGAAAAATGTTCTAAGAGCTCATGTCGATGTCCTGTAAGAATATTCACCACGCCACCGGGGACATCCGATGTATGGAGCACTTCTGCAAAGGATATGGAAGAAATGGGCTTTGTTTCCGATGCTAAAACCACAATTGTATTTCCACCGGCGATGACAGGCGCTACGATGGAAAATTGTATTTCCACCGACGATGACAGGCGCCACGATGGAAATGAGACCCAATAAAGATGAATCATCCGGTGCAAAGGCTGCTACCACACCGGTAGCTTCCGGCATGGTAAAATTGAAATAAGGCAGTGATACCGGATTCACACGGCTGAAGATTTGCTGATATTTGTCCGCCCAACCGGCGTAATAAATGAGCCGATCAATGGATTGGTTTAATTCTGTTTCAGCTTGTTTTTTGGTGCTGCCTTGGAGCATAAGTTCCGCCATGAATTGGTCTCGGCGGCCTTCCAGCATTTCACCAATACGATATAAAATTTGAGATCGATTGAAAGCAGTTTTCCCGGACCATCCACCCACAGCTTTCCGTGCAGCCACCATGGCATTTCGGAAATCTTTTCTGGAACCACGGCAAATATTCACCACAGTTTCACCATCAGTGCCGGTCCATTTAATATATCGTCCGGATTCAGTTCGCGGGAATTTTCCATCGATATATAATTTATATGTTTTTTGAATGTCTACTCGTTTACTCATTTTTTATCTTACCTTAGTAATCTTGGTGCACTCCGTGTTTAAATATTAACGTACCCACGGAGTCCTTCCACCCCGCCTTCGCTACCAACGCCACTTTCTTTATATCCGCCAAATGGCGCTCCCGGATCAAATTTATTAAAGGTGTTAGCCCAAATCACACCGGCACGGATTTGTTTAGAGACTTTGAAAATTTTCGAGCCTTTGTCCGTCCAAACACCACCAGAAAGGCCGTAAGGTG
>LSCF01000008.1 GCA_001577025.1 Fidelibacterota bacterium TCS55
CCGATTAAGTAAATAAGCGGCTGTTAATCCAGATATGCCTGTACCAACAATTGCAATTTTCATCGGCTTTAGTCCCACTCCTGAGGTATTTTTTGAATCTTTGTCACATCATAACCTACCTCTGATAGCTTTTGAATGATTTCCTTGTAATTTTCATCAGGTAAGTATGGCTTACGAGCCATAATCCAAACATATTTTCTGTTAGGAACGCCGACAACGGTATGGCTGTAATCATCTGCTAGATAAATGATGAGGAAGGGTGCTTTAAATGGCCATAAAAATTGCATTCGCCACTCTGCATTAGTTTCCGCGTTGAAGATAAAACCAGTTGGCCTATACACTTTTCTCTTACCACTTGGGTTATTCTTATAAAATGTGAATGTGGTCTCAATTTCACCATCACTATTCAGACGATAAGATTCAATTGCGTTAGTAGCACCTTTTTCAATAAAAGTGGGGATATTTGCAATCACATACCAATCCCCCATAAAGCGCTCTATATCTACATATGGCACTGTCTTCAACAATTGATTATTTTTATTATCACTAGCATTGCATGCTATTGTGCAGAATAAGATTATTGGCAGGCTATATTTTCTAATATTCATTGTCTAATCACTAAAACTATTTTTTGTAATTACCTCAGTTTCAACATCTCGTAACAAACCCACGATACTACTTTTGTTGATTTTTTCTACAACAAATTCAGGTATAGAACCTCCAGGGTGCATAGTCAAAATATAGGAAATTTTAATTCGACCAGATTGACCTTGTTCCCACTTCCATAGCCCAGCGCCTTGCTTGAGATAAATGGCATTATCAGAAAGAGTTAGATTTTTCTGGTCATGCTTGGGATCAAGTAGTAGCCAATAACACATTACTTGTTGAAATTGGTAATCAAATGGATTTTGGCTCATATAGAAATAGTATTCACGATCGTCAAAAAACGGTAAGTTTACATTAATGCGCTGATAACCAATTAAACCATCTGAAGTATTTTTAATTATTTCGCTTTTCAGTGATTTGGCATTAGAAAGAAAAGAATTATAATTGCCAACATCCATAATAATCTCTGTGAAATACTTCGGTTCAATATCATAAACTTTTTCCACTTTGATGGCATTTAGCTCCAAACCCGAAATTGTTTTTTCACTAATTGAAATGGAGTCGTTTGTCACTTCAATAATATTCCAATTGGCATTGCTATGAAGTATGCTAAGTAGTTCGCGGTTTTTAGAATTTATATTTTCACTAAAGACGCTTGAAATCTGTAACAAAATAACAATTACAAAATGGCTAAATTTTTTCATTTTTGGATCACAATCTTTCTATTTAATAAAAATAATATTGGTATAACTAAGCCCCATACCATAGATAATATGGTAATGGATATGAGCGATATCTTGAAGTTAATAGCACCAAACTTGTATCCCGCAATGTATGACAATGGACCAAATACAGCCCCCATAAGGAATGAATAAAACCACTTACCGTCTAACCATGCCAGAGAATGATTAAGTGTCGCTGAAAAGCCTAGCCACATTGCAACAATCCATAGGGGCGCCAAAGATGAAAGGGTTAGCCCTTCATAGTAAATAAATGATGACTGTAAAAATGCGGTGTCAACCAATAGGCCAACTAGTCCAACAGCAATGATAAAGTTTATTTCAGATCGGTTTCTGCCAGTGAGGAATAGGTGAACCGCTAGGTAAAAAGCCATGACTGCTGGACCAAAGTACAAATACCCTTTTTGAACACCCAATACACAGGTCCACCAGGCTAGCTGAAATCCAAGTATATTGAATATGTTTTTGACATTCATAACGACAGAAATTAAAACACAAAACTAATGGATACAAAATATACTTGAGCGTTATGAGCGTTTTATTATTTAGTTCCTATAATCTAATGGTGGGTTTCTTTCTCCAAGCATTGAGTAATAATTAAAGTTTGGTCCTCTTCGCTCTATAAGTTCAATTTTTGCATCTTTTACAATTTTTGGGTTTTCGTAAATATCAACCGCAGCACCAGCTATAGTTTTTGCAGCTACCATCATTCCTTTCATACCTATACTCATGCCACCGGCGGCAACTGCCTGCCAAGTGTGAGCCGATGTGCCTGGAACCCAAGTGGCAGTACGGAGACCCGCAGTTGGAACCATCCAGCTTACATCTCCCACATCTGTTGAGCCTTTCCCTCTTGAAAATTTATATGGCTGAATTGTAGCTGAGGATTCTAACTCTATATTCGGATTTCGCAACGTTGAATATATTTGTTTGGCGAAATCTTTTTCCTGACGAGAATAAGATACACCACCAATGGCTGTAAGGTTATTATACATGATCTTTTGAGTGACTTCATTAGCTAAAACTGGTCTGTTACCATGAATTATCTCGTATTCAAGTCGGGTATCAGTGCCAAGTGCGGCCCCTTCTGCTGCCTTGATTAAACGACTCCAGATATTTTCCAAAATGTCTACATTAAAATCACGAACATAATAAAATACCTCTGCATAATCTGGTACAACATTAGGCGCATTTCCGCCACGAGTTATAACATAATGGATACGTGAACCATCGGGAATATGCTCCCGCATAAGATTCGCCATATGATTCATAGCCTCTACGGCATCCAATGAAGATCGACCCTTTTCTGGAGCGCCCGCCGCATGTGCAGAATAACCATAAAAACGAAATTTCGCAGAACGGTTAGCCATAGTTGTACCAGGATTTGCGGCATTACGATCGGATGCGTGCCAATGCAAAACAATATCCACATCATCAAATAATCCTGCACGAACCATATACACTTTCCCAGAACCACCCTCTTCTGCTGGTGTGCCATAAAGACGTACGGTCCCTTTTTGACCAGTGGTTTTTAAATAATCTTTTACTGCAATGGCCGCCGCCATGGAGGCAGTGCCAAATAAATGATGGCCACATGCATGGCCGGCCCCGCCTTCAACTATTGACTTTCGTTCTGTGGCCACTGCCTGAGAAATACCCGGCAGTGCATCGTATTCTGCTAAAATACCAATAATGGGCTTACCGGAACCATATTCTGCTACGAAAGCAGTTGGAATTTCTGCCACACCCGATTCAATGCTAAATCCTTCATCAGATAAAGTTTGTTTGAGCAAACCGGCACTTTTTTCTTCCTGATATCCTACTTCTGCCCATTCCCAAATTGATGTGGCGATTTGTTCATATTCCTTTGTTCGTTTTTCAAGGGACTTATTAACAGCCTTTTTGCTGGTTTGGCCAAAACTAAATTGAGAAATGAGAAAGATGATAGACAATCCATAGGCCAACAATCGTTTGAATTTTTGCAATTTAACCTCCTACAATGTTCATTAATTACCTACGGAAGTTATGGGACACAAGTGAAATTCTAAAGAAACAATGACAAATGGCCGGGGCATCATCTTGAAGGGCAGTGTGACGAGTCAGCCCCGGCATTAACTTATTCAATTGAATAAGTATTGAAATTTCATAAAGTATTGCCTTGTATTTAGACGCCCATCACGAAATGCATCAACAGATATGGTATTCACTTCTTGGTTTTGAGAAGAACCAATATAGAAGATAGTAAATGGACTGGGCTGATATGTGAGAAGTGGTTGAAATATAAATGAATTACTAAAATCATTGTACTGGCCCAAGACTTTAATACCCAACGATTCATTAAATTGATAATTTATCCGACCCACGCTAGTATATCCTGAGAAGTATTCCTCTGATTGATTCATGGTTGTCATTTTCTGATAATTATAAGAAAAACCCAAATTCAACTTATCGGATGCTTGGAACCGACTCCATAAACCATGAGTGAAGAATTTGCCTTCTTCAGGGACGGACAAAAACCGGACCGGCGCATTATGTTGACTTATGCTGAAACCTAACCTCACCCGTTTATTGATTTGACTATTTACTTGCAATCTCAGATCATAAAGTCCATTGAGTTCCGTATCCTTAAAGCGGTATTGGAATCGTTTTCCATACATGAGATTCACACCCGTTTGCCGTGGTAAATCTAAATTGAAAAAACTGACTAAAAATCGTTCTTTTTGGACACCATCCATATTTTGAGTATTGCTAACCATAAAACCGGCAACATACTTGCTGATAAATCCATCGGGAAAGCCAAACCAAAAACTTTTCACCTCATGTTGCTGTCGATTATTTCCTGTAATAAATCCATTTTCCGCGCGAAATGTGGGTGTTGAATGATTGTATTCATACTCCAAATTCCATGATTCTGTCCGGCGACTACCGGACAATCGAACCGCATTCCCCTGAAAAGATTCACCATCGAATGTGAATGAGTGATCATCCCCAAAACGATTCCCGGATACTAAAAGTGAATCATGGGGCTCTTGGGTTTGACTCAAGAGTGTTTGAAATTCCAATTGATACATGTCATTATGGCGATATCGTCCATCAACTCCCACAACAGTACCACTTCCATTATTATCTAACATTTTTCTATTTGTAGCCAAAACACCAAAAAAAGATGCATTCTCTAAAGATCGTTTATACCGTACAATATTAGAAAGACTCCTGCCGCCCATCGCTGAATAACTACGTTCCTCTCCAGGGACAATATAAGGTGAATCTTCATCCAATGCAGAAAGAATGGACCAAGAATGGTTCTGTCCGCGATTAATTATTCTCCCAGCAGTGATGGGATTGTTAATGGATCGGGTATAGACGACATTGATTTCGGTATCGAATAAATCAGCCCCTTCATTAAAGAACGGACGTTTTTCAGGAAAAAACAAAGCAAATGTCGTATTGACATCCACCTGTTCTTCGTCTGCTTCTACTTGGCTGAAATCTGGATTAATAGTGACCTCTGCATTACGATCTGAACTGAAACTGTATTTGATGCCGAGAGATCCTTCACCGAAAGGATCGCTATCCACCATGGAGCCATCTATCATTTCTGAAGATTGGGAACCCACTACCGTTGGCAGAAATTCTACTCTGCCCTTTTGGGTAATGCCTTCAATACCTTTTAATGTTCCCATTTGACATAACCAACACTGATTTGATCGATCCAGGCCACCCCAAACAATCTGGTGACGATTATTTCTAGGCAAATTTCTAAAAAAGGTCACCTTCCATTCTTGGACATATCGCTTGGGGAAGGACAAGCTAGTAAATGGTATAGCCATTTCCACTTGGTACCCCGAATCTGTAATTTTTCCTTTTGAATCAAAAATGATATCAAAATCTTCATCCTCATCATCGTCCCCTTTATTCAAGGCATCCAATTGGATGCCGAAAGGGTTGGCACCAATCATGACAGCAGAATTGGCATCTCCGTATGTATCAATGATAATGGAAATGAAGTCATCATCCCAAACCCGATCCCGCTTTTGAACCGATGCACGAATCTCTTCTGGTTTAGATTCTGCAATGAAGCCAACGTATAAATAATCATTATCGTATGTGAGTTTTACTTCTGTTCGATAAGGCGGCTGAACATTGTCACCCGGTTGAAATTCTAAAAAATGATCTGTTGCTGTGGCGGATGCCCAAGCAGCATCGTTCAATTCGCCATCAATAACAATGGGTTGATCTACTTTTGTTATGAAGAGCTCTCGTGCTTTCAAATCGTCAGAATTGACTTTTGGTGCCCCCGCTCCTAGAATTCCGATGCCCAGTAAGGCAGGTATCCATTGTTTAATTTGCATTTATTTATCCTACACCTTTTTAGTTAAACACCCCTTAGACAGGATGGTTTCAAAAAGGTTGTCAGGTTATTTACAAATTAATTATTTAATGGATTATCCAATCGCTGATTGATCCACCGATTTAAACCGTAGAATACAACAATAACAATCCCCCACTGGAGCACACAGGTGGCCACACTATAAAGGGAGGTGGGGTCATACCAATCATCTGGAGCATAGACGGCTGCAGAAAGCCACATCCACCATGAAAAAATGGCAACACCAATGACTGGGACAACATAGTTAATGACCGGTTGCCACCACCTCGGGAATAACCAATCATCTTCACTGTCGAGGGTGACCTCCGTAATGATTTTTTGCAAGCCATATTTAATGGCAGCGAATGCCACAAATACACCTGCCAGCATGAGGGCAACTCCCCATACAAAGTCCTGATTGCTCAATAAATCTAAATTTTTTGCAGAAGGAATACCCATAATAAAACAAACACCAACAATCCAGCCGACTGCCGTTTTGCGAGGAACACCCATATCTCTCAGATTCCTTACCGCCAATTCCAACATGGAAATCAAAGATGAAAACCCTGCAAAAGTAAGCCCCAAGAAAAAGAGAATGGCCAATGGCTTACCGAAAGCCATTTTTGCAAATAATTGGGGCATCCAAATGAAAGTCAATCCAGTAGCGGCAGGACCGGATGTTTTCATGACTCCCAAAATTTCACCTTTGGCCATGCCCATTTCATTTCCTAGGATGGAGAATACTGTACTGAAAACCATTATGGCGGCCAATAGGGAAACGAGGTTATTTCCAATTGCTGTTGTGAAAGCATTTTTTATTAATCCATAACGCTTACGGATATAAATGGCATATGTGAGGAATAAACCCCAGCCGGCCCCTGTATCCCATGCATTTTGGGTCAAGGCTTCTAACCAGATGCGCGGATCCCGCAGTTGCCCCCAATCGGGAGTAAATAAGTATGAAATGCCGGACATGGCGCCGGGCAGTGTAATGGCCCGAATCACCGAAATCAGAACAATCCCCAATAAAGTAGGAATTAAAATTTTATTCACTTTTTCAATAGACGAGACACCTTTATAAATAGCAAATCCCCCCACACTCATGGCCACTGCATGAAACAGGATGGGGAAGGAACCATTTTGGAATTGATTCCATAATGACATGGATGCATCGGTGGTATTAGGCAAGTCTGAAAAGGTCATACTGCCAAAATAGAAGATATTCCAACCCACCACGACTGAATAGTAAAATGCAATAGCTGTGGCAACAAAACCGATGAATCCCCCTAAAAATGCAAATGGCTTTCCCATAAAATGGGCGAATGCACCGATGGTGCCTTTTCTAGACGTCCGCCCCATGACGTATTCAACGATAATAAGGGGGATACTCCACAAAAAGAGAAAAATAATCCATGCAATGAGGAATGAGCCAGCACCATCATCCCCGCCATTAGAAGCGGCAATCCGTGGGAAGCGCCAGATATTCCCAGTACCAACGGCAATACCCAGGGCGCTGACTAAAAATGCAAATCGTGATGAAAATCTCGGTGTTGAATCAGACATTTACTTTCCTTTTAATTTTTATGTGTAGCTACCCAATCTTTGACTTGGTCTTCCAATACTCCCAATGGTACGGAACCGCTGCCGAGTACTGTATCATGGAAATCTCTTACATCAAATTGTTTCCCCAATTCTATTTCAGCATATTGTCTCAATTCTTTTATTTTCAGCTCACCTATTTTATAGGACAATGCTTGACCGGGCCATGCGATATATCGATCCGTTTCTGTTGTGCATTCATGGATAGGTAAAGCAGTATTGCTGGATAAATAATCAATTACCTGTTGCCTTGACCATCCCATTGCATGGAGCCCTGTATCTACGACTAAACGACAGGCTCGCCACATTTCGTAGGTCAAGCGGCCAAAATTGCTGTATGGATCAGTATAAAAGCCTGCTTCGATCCCAAGATATTCACTATACAGACCCCACCCTTCACCAAATGCGGATAAGTATAGATCTTTACGAAATTCAGGAAGGTCGGTCAATTCAGATGCGATCGAATTTTGAAGATGGTGTCCGGGCACACCTTCATGCAGTGTCAAAGCTTCCAGGTTATATAAAGGACGTACATCCAACTTATAGGTATTTACCCAATAATATCCCGGTTCTTTGCTCCCTTCTGCTGGACCCACATATCGTCCCCCCGTGTACTTTGGTGCCAGATCATCTGGTACCGGGGCCACGCCATAGGGTAACCTCGGTAATTTATTGAATAAGGAAGGCAATTTTGCATCCATACGCTTTGCAATAAAGGAAGCTTCTTTTAATAACGCTTGTGGTGTTTTGGCATAAAACTGGGAATCTGTTCTGAGAAAATTAAGGAAATCAGAGAAGCTACCCTCAAAATCGACGGATGCTATTATATCATCCATTTCACTGCGTATCCTGGCTACTTCTTTTAAACCAATCTCATGAATCTCCTGAGCAGACAAATCCAATGTAGTAAAATGGTTAATCTTGAAATTATAATAGTCAATTCCCCCTGGTAATTCAGATGCACCTAAAGTTTTACGTGCATTGGGATAATATTCATTTAGAAAAAATTCAAGGAAAGCAGCATATGCGGTTACAGCACCATTCATCACTGCATGCTTACCCCGTTCCTTTATTTCTGATTGTTGCGCGCCAGTAAACGAATTAGGTAATGAGTGGAATGGTTCATAAAAAGCACTTTGTTCAGGAGAATCCACCACATGGGTTTTCATGGTTACTTCATATCCATTTAATACCACTTGAGGAATGGTAATGCCCAACTTAATTCCAATACGCATATTAGCAATTTGCTCATTGAAATATCTTGGAAAGTCTAACAGGCGACCAATATAGTTTTCATAATCCTCAATCGTATTAAAGGACATGGCCTTATGCAATCGGGCCAGTCCCGTATGAAAACCGGAATCAGCATTAAAAGGCATCAAATGATCTTTATATTCGATTCCCTTAATACGGCTGTTAACAATCCGTCTAAATATTTTATGGTTTACCCTATCTTTTTTTGACAGAGTTTTTAATTTAATTATATCTAAACGATCTAAAATAGACCGCCAGAAATTCAGATTATTTTCCATTTGATTTTCCGAGACAGATGGCATGCGATCATTGGACGTGTGGATTCCAGCATATGTGGCACTGATTGGATTTGAATCCAATTGGTATTGTCGGGCATCGGAAAAAATTTGATATAATTCGGCGGTTGAATCCTGCTTCACACATGACAGGAATAAGACCATGAGCCAAAAGTGGATATACCCTTTTATTGGGATGCTATGTTTCAATTTACCCTCCTCATAGGGGTCTAAGTGTAATGTAAGCCCGTACTTTTTACAATATATAAAATCTATCTGATATAGA
Organism: Fidelibacterota bacterium TCS55; assembly: GCA_001577025.1. Taxonomy (GTDB): domain Bacteria; phylum Fidelibacterota; class Marinisomatia; order Marinisomatales; family TCS55; genus TCS55. The sequence goes on from LSCF01000008.1 coordinate 9,130, forward strand.
TTTAAATCCCTAAGGATGAAAAGGTTATTGACTCAGCTTAAATCCACCAGATGAGCTAACACCTGCAAAGGTGCTCCAATGCCACCCGCCACTAATTACTTCACTAAAATATGCAGTTAAGAATACATTATTATCTGCCCATCTGGGATTCAAATTGACATAGAATTGATCATTTTTGATATAACCAGAGAGTTTGCCGCTACCCACCTGAGGACCTATTTCTTTTTGAGTAAAACCATCTTTCGCTTCGATGGTCCATGTCCCTGTTAATGTGGAATCGGGTTCAATGGTGAATTCAATTGTCCCCTCGGCACAAACACGGAGACTCTTACCATAATAGGCGATGTATTGGTAGGGTTTATCTTCTGCCCTTTCTTCTTCGCAGGCGGTGAAAATCAATAATGAAAGTAAGAGTAATTGGAATTGTCTCTTAAAGTTCATTCTACTCCAACATCCCTTTTATATGCTTCATATACTTCTCGAAAGAGTTGAATATCCGATTCAAAAGATTCGGGAAGCAGCGGCCCAAATGAAAATCGAAAGAATCGGTCATAAGGTGATTGATATCTGGGATCCTTCGAGTGAGGACGTCCCATATCACAATCAAATGCACAGAGAATAGCCGCACCATTTTTAAATAATCGTTTGTTTAATTCATCACTGTTCATCCCCTCCGGCAATTCGAGCCAATGGTAGAATCCACCATTCCCGGTATATACACCTAAGCCCATTTCCTTGAAAGCGTTGCCGTAACGCTCTCGTTGCCAATTGTAGTGTTCCTCCACCGCTTTGCGCGCTTTTTTCACACGATTTGGTTCTAGCAGGTCCACAGCGTAATGTTGAGAAGGATGGCTCACGCCCCCCATCCCAAAACTGGAATAATTGGCCATAATTTCAATATTGGCTTTGCTAGCGATAATCCATCCAATGCGAATTCCTGGAGATTGGAGCCCCTTTGTGCACGCACCGGCAAGAAATACATTGCTGTTGTCTAAATCCTGCACATACTCGATACCGCTCACCGATGGCGAGTGAAACATTTCATATGCTTCATCCAGTAAAATACCATTCCCCGGCTGTTCAGCCATTTTAATCAATGCGTTCAATTCCTCACCATACCGTGTTTGGCCGGAAGGGTTCTGCGGATTAGATATAATTGGCATCAAACCGGTACCGCCCTCAAGACCTGATCGGTCAAAATACTCTTGATTACTGGGGTGAAAATTATTTTCTTTGGTGAAAGGAACAGTTTCATATGCCGTATCCGTATTGGTCAAGATGTCCAAATATGCAGGCCATTCGATATTGCCGATTCTAACTTTTACATGTTTTTTGAGGAAGGCCATGACTGTATAAATTCCCGGTCGGCCTCCGGCAAATACCATAATATTTTCTGGCGTAATAGATGAGCCGTATTGGGAATTGTAATAATCACCAATCGCCTCCCGCAACTCAGGGTGCCCCCATGCTTTGGGATAAAATCGATCTTCCCAGGTGACTGTTACACTTGCAGGCAATTCGGGCCCGCCAAATTTCTCTAATGGTGTGGTCAGGGGAAATCCTTGAGACCATGGATGGGTTCCTTCTTCCCCCATAAATCGGCCAAAAGAATCCTTGAAAGCATAGAGTGTTTCGTAAATGCCCATGGGCGGAATGTGATTTAAAAAAGATTGATAGCTTGACATAGTTTCTTTCTAATTATTTTAATTGAACCACACGCCAAAACCTTGATTCCGCAATTGCTCTGCGACCATTTTTTCGATGGCTTCTGCATCCTTTCGGGTAGGAATAGGATTGTATTTTTCATAGAGATCGGGGCGGAGTTTAAGTCCAAACTTTTTTGCATATCGATTGGACTTATACCCTTCTTTATGCTGCTCAAACCTGACATCAGGCTTTCGGGATGATTGCCCCACATAAACACAAGGGTTGTTCATAAAATATTTTGGGTTTTCTTTGCGAAATTTTTTGATATCCGCCACCGTAGAATCTAATTCAATGACATATACGTAATATTTTTTCTTCAAAGAAGATATCAGCCGTATAATTTCATCAAATCATCATATCCGCCAATGGCTTCACCATCAATCACGATTTGAGGCACGGTCATGGCTTTCCCCACTTCTAATAACTTAGATCGATCCCAGCCTTTTTCTTCAATATTAATTTCTTCAAATTCCCAGCCTTTTTCTTCAAAAAACCGCTTGGCTGATTTGCAGTACGGACACCAGTTGGTGGTATATATTTTAATATCTTTCATATTATCCCCCTGATAAATTTTTAATTCTATTTCTGATTCTGGTCATTTAATCCCAATCATAATTATGAAATTTAATTCAATATGTGGAATTTATTTTAGGCTTATCCTATTCATTCCTTTGCTGTATTTAAGTTATAAATAAAAAAGCCCCATCCGGTTCCATTCAGATGAGGCTTTGAAATTGAGTGGGGCTGGCAATCAGCCTTCATATTTTTCTGCAACGAGGATGAGTTTATGAATGGCAAATAATCCACCCAGAGATAAAACCCATCCAATCACAAAATAAAATGTTTCCATTGATTTAATTCCTTTTGGTTGCTAAAAATTGTCGGCGAATTTAGGACATTCAGTTTTTCTACGAAATAATTCCTTTTACTCAAGCAGATTAGAACAAAAGCTAAATTAGTTAAATGTATCGTATTCTTCCAAAAAAATAATCATTCCTGTGCTTTTAAAACAATCGATACTGTATCGCTGTTGAATGCAGTAAACATACCCAGACCACCTTTAATATTTGAATAAGGCTCATTAAGGTCTCTTGAATTTTGCCCACTGGATTGATAGAGCAAAACATAGTCGGATTGGACGTGAAACAGAACTATATCATGACGACCAAAGTGAGTGATATTACTGGCAAGCATCGTATAGGTAGTATCAACAAACGGTTGTGAAATAAATCGACGCCATCTGGGAGGCAATTGTTTTTCTATAGACTGGGGATCTGTTTCTACATTATCCATTATTAGATAATGATAGGCATTATCTGGATTATCCCAATACAAGCGTACAATATTTGAATCAGCAAAAATCCATCTCACATAGTCGATATTTCGTTTAAACTCTGGTACCCAAAGCGTATCTATTGAAGCTTTAAAATTGTCTGGAGCCGTTGGAACTAAAGTTTCTGCAGTTAACTGTTGTCCAGCATAATTTATTTCTAAATTAAAGGAATCTCCTTGAACTACAACTAAATCTGAATCTGGATAAGCATATGTAATATCAAAAACGGTATCCGTTTCAGTTGTGTCATAGTGATATACGGGCTCTAGGGTCCAAGATTCTACACCCCTTTTCAATATTACTTCAGCTGAATCGATCGGTACAGCTTTTATACTCTCATCATCCAAGGCTAAAGTAGACATTAAATTTATATCTTTGACCGGTTGACCTGCATAAATGTATGCACGCACAACGATTAAATCTTCATCCGGAACAGGTGCCAAATTGTCTTCGCAACTGAATGTGAGTATTGCGATTAACATTATAATAAAATAAAATGATTTTTCTCTCATTTTAACCTCTTACTTCAAGGAAACTTTAAAGAAAAAAGTGATTGTCATGGGTAATAACAAATTATCCGATACGATTACAGGTATCACATCTAAATCGTATTCTCGATAATTAACATTTTTTCGATTATATAGGTTAAAAACGGATAAGCCCACATCCCAGTTAAAGTCAGGTGTTTGCAATTGCCTAAAAATGCTTACATCCATGCGATGATAAACTGGTAAACGGTACGAATTTTTGTCGCTCACATGAATATAATTGTATTCATCCCCATTTAATAGTGGTAGATAGTATCTACTTTCAGGGGTAGTGTAAGGCGTACCGGTCGCATATATTAATGCTGTAGCAAAATTCCAGGGGCCCCATTTATAAGTCCCAACTATTTTTGCTTCATGAGTTTTATCATGGCTCGCTGGATAGGGTTCTGGTGCCAGTGCACCAAAATCATAATTTACATTGGCATAGGTGTAACTGATCCATCCATTAAAGGCTCCGGATTTCTTTTGAGCAAGAATTTCAACCCCTTCTGCATAGCCATCTCCGAAAAAAAAGTAATTTCCATAATCGGCTAATTCTTGAAAGCGTCGGGTATATTCAATTAAACCATCTAAATGTTTTCGATATCCTTCAATTTCAAATAAGTAGTTCCGTGTCTCATAGCTCATCCCAAGAACCTGATGTTCTGCAGATCCAGCAGGTATATTGTCATCGGAAACAAGCCAAAAATTTGAATTGCCCTGAAGAACATCTTCTAGAACAATATTATTTATAAATTGAAAATAATTACCCCATGCCCCTTTAATTGAAAAGTTCTCGGTTACATTCCAATTAAATGAAACTCTCGGAGAAACAAATACCGAGTCAGTGGCCAAATCCATAATATATAAACTATCCAGTCCTGTTTGTGAAGTAGCACGGATACCCAATCCTATTGTAAGTGTAGGGATTACTTTCCATCGATCTTCAAAATAGAGACTTGTCAGCATTGTATTGGATTCAAGATCTAATATCTGTAATGTATCAAATAGAGCAATATCATAGTGCGTCCCTAAATTGGTTAATTCCAAACCAAATTCTAAAATATGCTTTTCATTGGCATGAAGTACATTATCTATCCTAAATGATTGATCTCTTGCACCATTTCCCTCATTTATTTTGAAGGTTCTACCTCCACCACCTAAAGAGTATAAATGGCGGCCATAATTACTTTTAAATCGAGAAGAACTGAATAAGGCCTGCGTAGAAAATCGATCCGTCCATCGATGGTTCCAGCGCAAACTCATCGCTAGATTTCCCCAATCTGTTTTATTGTCATCAATTCTAGTCACGGTTTGTTCATTCCCTCCACCAAATCCACCACCACCGCCAGGACGACGCCTAACCCCTTGTGTTTCACGGGATTCATTTAAAAAGTCTCTCCCACCATACATACTGATACTGATCACATCTCGGTTCCCCGGAGTGAAAGTGACTTTATTGTGAAGGTCATAAAAGTAAAATTTGGGGAAAATTTGCTGCTGGAAGGCTTCATCCTGATTTGGATTATTGGGGTTGACCCTTCTCCGGTTATTGGTCGGGACATCATCATCGCCTGTGACAAACTCATACATTTTATCAAAAAATGGGCTAGACATAAAATCTGAATAAGATCTGCGAAAGGAAAACAGCCAACTCCCTCCCATTATGATAGGTGTTTCATATAGCAATTGAGAGGACATGAGGTTTACACCAAGTCCGAATTGGCGGCGAGTGAGATCACCATTTTTTCCCGTCATATCAATCACACTAGAAAGGCGTCCGCCATACTTTGCCGGGAATCCTCCTTTATAGACCTGCACATCCTTAATGGCATCGGCATTAAATGCACTAAACATACCGAAAAAGTGATCTACATGATAAATATTCATCCCATCCAAGAGAATCATATTTTGGTTAGATGAACCGCCACGGACATTGATGCCGGAAGAACCATCTCCCGTACTGCTAATCCCCGGGAGGAGCTGTAATGAACGAAAAATATCCACTTCACCCATGTTGGGCAGGAGAGCCAATTGGCGTGGGGATAAAGTGATTTTGCTGATTTCATCACCTGAACTTTTAATAATTTGATATTCATCTGCGATCACATCCACAGCCTGAAAGTTTAATGCTTCCATCTTAAGACGAATATCCAATGACCGGCCTGGTTGAGAATTATCGTAGCCAATCTTGACAGAACGATAACCAATATATGAAATGATTAATGAACAGGGTTCAGCCGGAATATCCACCAGAACAAAATGGCCATCTGAATTGGAAGTAATACCGCGCCCCATATCCTGAACCACTACATTGGCATAGGGTAAGGGCTCAAGGTTGTCCACATCTACGATGATACCAGAAATATCCTGGGTGGCTTTCTGCCCAAAAATTATAGATATAAATAAAAAACTGATGAAATATTTTTTCATTAACCGCGACGCCCCCTGCCACCTCTACGATTACCACCGTCTCGACTTCCCCTTTGTCTCATTTGTGAATTTCGCTGGGATTTTAATTTTTTCTCAAATTTTTTTAATTGTTTTTTCGATAATACACCCTTTACAGCCGCATCCCGTTTTTCCATAATTTCCATGGCTATTTCGCGCATGGCCATCCGGTTGTTACCACCGCTGTTTCGGATATCCATAAATTCACTGCGGAAATTATCTTGAATGATTTGCATCTGTTTGGCCTGTTCTTTAGAAAGGTCCAATTCCTTTTCCCAATTGATGGGAGGTGGCTGCATGGCTCCACCGCGCTGCATGTTTTGTGAAAAACCTATGGATAGGCAAAGCATAAATAATAATGATTTTATTGCGAGTGAACGTGTCATAATCCTTCCTTGGTTTTAAATAATTTAGGCGATTAGACAGACCTAGTCCAAAATAGTTAAAAAAAAGGGCGAAATATTCGACCCTTTTATGGACACGGAATTATAATGATTTATTTTGCCGGCACAAAATTCAATGCCAAGGAATTGACACAGTATCGCAATCCCGTTGGTTTGGGACCATCTTCAAATACGTGACCCAAATGAGAATCACAAGTGGCACAGGTAATTTCAGTTCGGATCATACCAAAACTTAAATCTCGTTTGGTATTCACTTTGGTTTCATCAAATGCGTCAAAAAATGCAGGCCACCCTGAACCGGAATCGTATTTGGTTTCAGAACTGAATAATTCAGACTCGCACCCGGCACAGGTATAGGTCCCTTTTTCTTTATGCTTATAATATTTCCCTGTAAAGGCGGCTTCCGTACCTTTTTCTCTCAGGATTTGGTATTCTTCAGGCGTGAGGCAGGTTTGCCATTCTGCATCGGTTTTAACGACTTTTTCCATAAGCTGTCCTTTGGGTACCTTGTTTTGGGTTTGGCCGAAGAGAATAGTCCCTGCCAATAAGAGTGAAGCGATGTTTAGTGATTTTTTCATAACAGATTTTCCGTTTTTGCTCCGTTATACGAATTTACAAAAAACACATCCATCTTTATTCATTCCGTCTATCCAGTCCTGACCTTCGTTCATTTTTCTGGCGGCGTTCCTGGCCGGATCTTCTATCAGCTGACACAGGTTGATCTTGATTTCGCCGGTCGTTGCCATTTCGACGTTCTCCTTGACGTCGATCGTTGCCACGATTATTTATTGAATTTATCATCATAAATTAATACCATATTTTTGTTACGGTAAAACATACATCATAATTTCGATTTATTCAAAAACCAATTGCACCCCGCCTTGTCCTGTATTTGGCTGGTAATAATAGTTAAAAGTAATGGGCATGGGCAATCTCAAATCGAAAAATCCACCGAGATCAAAAGTAATACCTGCACCCACTGAAATCATGGTCCGTTGAGAATCCACACTCGCTACATGACCAAATATATTTCCCCGAATACGTTTAAGATAGGTTAAACCAAATGGGGCGGACCAATCTGGGTAGACCAATGGTAATTTATAGCGCAACCTGCCCTGCCAACCGGATGAAAAGGATCGCCAGGAATAACCAGAAGGAAAATGGAATTTGGACAGAAAAATGTGATCGCCCTTATTGGACTCATATTGGAATCGAGTATCAATAAAATCATGCTTCCAAAATCCTTTAAATCCATAAATCAGTCGCAAAAATATCTGCTGACCTTGCCATAAACCGCCAAATGGAGAACTGCCACCATATCCATATATTTGCCAGCCGGGATTACCCAAATCTCTTATTGCGGCTTCATCCAAAGATGAATAAGCACCTTCCACATAAATAGGGAGAATTCCTCCATTCCGATCATCCATTGATTTAGAAGAGGCTACTTTTACATTGGGGGGAACATGTAAAAAATCAAAATGGTACATGGTTTTTTTCCGCAACGTGTATATGGAGCCTAATTTGACGTAAGCAAATCGGTTATTGATTCCCCTAATTTGATTCGCCAATGGCAGAGATGTGGATAATTTGATGACAGATTCTGACCACTTTTCATTTAGGTGAAAGACCAATGAGTCTTTCACTCGTCCTTCATCAAATTTTTGGACGAATTTTCCATGATTTATATTTCGATTCATCCACCCAAATTCCACATCAATGATCGGATAAAATTTGCGAATTGTGGATCGTAATCGATTTTCTCTTATCCCTTCATTCTGATTGAAAACCATTTCACCAGTGAATGATAATGTACCTAAAATATTATCAGACTGAATCCCAAGTGTAGGATCAAAATCATCATTGAAAATATATCGGCTATGGAAATTAAAAAGTGTATTCACTCCATTATAATCTGTCACTTTATAGTTTTGTTCGGGCATATCCTGATCAAAAATAGAATGGGTATTATATTCTGTTAAATGACCGGTACGAACTGTTCGGTAATCTGAATCAATTTTCGTCCAACTGGATGGCTGAAGTGGTAGGATCCCAATCCCATCACCCATTTGGGAATAATCATTAAACAGTAAATATCCTTCTGGTGTCACTGATGGATTATATGCGCCAATCGGTCTGGATGTAATTTGAAATACCTCTTCGGTTTTAACATGTCTTGCCAATATTTGGTCGATGCCATTGATTTGGGATTCATATAGTATAAAATCCTGATAAAATATGGGATGGTTAATCTGTTGCCAAGTTTCAGGAATCACCACATCAAATTGCCTATCTTTAATTCGATAAATATATAAGGCCCGCCCATTGTATTTTTGAGATGTCAATACAATTTTCTTCCCATCGACCGACCAGGATGGTTTCATAATTAATCCACCATTGGGCGCTTCTACCTGATCAATTATTTTTCCAGTTTTTGCATTTAGAATGACCAATAATGCATGTCGCTCTTCTGAGAATGAAACAGCGGTAACTTGCTCTCCATCAGGAGAAATACTGGGCTGATAAAATCGTTTTTTCTCCGTAATTACTTTTGTCTCTCCCGACTTGAAATCCAAGACCCTGATATTGGACCAGCTCCTTTTCGTCCACCGAATATCCGGATCATAACCAGACCATACTGCTTTAAGCCCATTAGAATGATACCCTAAATATTCGACTAGACTTGGGATGGTAGCCAACACTTGTGCTTCACCATCTTTGATTTTTACAATTGCAGTCACCTCACCCAATCCTGATTTCAGTGCAACAACATCCCCTTTATTATCCATGACTGGATATCGAAAATGGGTAGTTGTGATTTTTTCTGGCGTCAATAATTCAGCTTGCTTGGGTTTCAATCCGTTCTGCTGAATTTTCCAGGCCATTTCCAAATCGTAAAAGGTATCGTAATAAATCTGGGGTAAAGATGAACCGGTAGAAGTCTTCATGGCTCGGGAAAAAGGATAAATCGGATTAGAGGTAAATGGCCATCTCAATGCTTTTTGAATAATCTTAGGCCATGCATGTTGACCATATTCTTTTTTCACATGACTTGTGAGATAGTATCCCAATTCATAATGATTAGGGTACTCTTTTTTGTATGATCCATATAAAGCATTCCGGTAGGTGAACCGATTACCAGCTAAAATATGGGCTCTTGCTATTCGTGAAAAATAAGCCGATCTCCCTCGACCGGAGTGAGTCAAGGCCGTTTCAATATCAACTGCATCCCCTTCCCAATACCAATTTGGAATCATGAAGTGTGTATAAAAAGATTGTGTATTCTGACCAAACAATTTGTGAAGGATACCGCTTACGCCTTGGTTCATGGCATTGAACTGGGCAATATGTCTCCCCTCATGTATAGCCAAGTTGCGATACCATTCCGTGTGACCCATTTCGCGATCTAAAAGTGGCACATTATACCATTCAGACATCCATGGCGCTTGCATGACGTATCCATTAGGCATTGCACCACGATTGGAGAGTACAATGGGTATTTTCTTATGTTGAATGTTGTCCAGAGAATCATAAAGGGCGTGATGAACATGATCTATTGTATTGGCCACTCGATTGGCTTCTGATCGGAGCTCCGAAGGAAATATGATCTGATAATGATCGGTCTTAATTTGCTGCCAATGAATGCCAGGCGGCTCTTGTCCCGTGAGCAGGGATAAGAAAAGGAGGAGAAACCCTAAGGTTTTGCGTAAGTGATTATTCATGAAAATTGGTGGATAATTTATTACAGCTATCGGATGGACTATAAGTAAAAAGCCCCACCCCAATTTCTTGGGACAGGGCTTAAAACAACCAAAGCACATCAAGGAGTACTCTGTTGTGCTTTTCTCTTCGCAGAGTCCTTCCTCATAACCTCCTGAAAGAGGAAAGAGTTTAACATCTAATTAATTTATTGTCAAACATGAAATTCAATTTTTATGTACTAATTAAAGTTTAATTGATTTAACCTGTAGTTTGCATACTGGCGGCATTGCCATTGATATTGAGCAATATGGATTGGCTAAGTTATTTATAGGCATTTTTGATCTATTCGAATTCCTCTTTTTCACCGTTTCATTGCATTACCACGGGTTAAGTGAATTTCATCCCAATCTTTTGCTCTTTTGGTATATTTGGAGAAACCACGTAGGTGCTCATTTATTCTTATTTGTAGATGTTGGGTTTGACCAATATATAATCTGTCCAAAGTTTCACTATAGAGTGCATAAGTGTAATACAGGGTATAAATTTAAAAGGTCCAACTTGCGTTGAACCTTTTTGCTTTTTGCTCCGGAGGAGGGACTCGAACCCCCGACCTGGTGGTTAACAGCCACTCGCTCTACCAACTGAGCTACTCCGGAATGTGACAATTATCAATTATAAAAGCGGCGCGAATTTAAAATAATTAATCCGCCTCCGCCAATTAATTACATTTCTTTTTCTGCTTTTAATTCCAATCCTTCTACAAATTGGCCGTGGTCCAAATGTGTGGGGTTGATATACACAATACCATCCTCGCTATGAGGTGCGCCATACACTGAATGGGCGGACTTCAATCCACCCAGCCACCATCGGCCATCCTGAACATAGACTAGGTCACCGGGGTTCGCTTTCATGCGATCCATATCACGTTTGGAAAATCGCATCACATTTTCTTCCGTATCATCAACGAGCCAACTGACAATGGCATCCTCTCCCTTTTCTTCATTCACAGCAGACCCCTTGAATATTGCCTTCAATTTATGAACGTCAAAAATGGTTAAACCTTCCAGATTTTGATCTGATTTGGGCTTGGTCAACAATGCAACAATTACCCCAACACCGGCACAAACAACAATATTATACAAGGCACCGATGTACGAATAGCCGCGGCCGGGGCGCAATTCAATCCCATGAGAGAATGGACTGATCAACTCTGGATTAAACTGGCCTAAGATCATTAAAAAAGCACCACCGATAAATGTGGCAATCACCGCTTGGGATGTAAATCGTTTCCAGAATATGCCCAAGAAAACACCCACTACCAATGGTGGTGTGAATGTGGAATGGAACCATCCATGTGCTTCGTAGATGGAATCAAACGAATTGAAAAATGGAACCAGAATCACCGCAATCACTTTTACACCCACTGATGTCCATCGGGCAAAATCCAATTGCTGTTTCTCTGACTTAACTTTTTTGGTTAGGGGTCGATAAATATCGTTTACAATAATGGCGGATGATGCATTCACCAATGTGTCGGCTGTGGACATAAGGGCCGCACAGAGTGCCGCAATGATGAACCCAAATACGCCGGGAGAAGAAACAATATTTGTCACCGCCACAAACACATCATTGGCCGCAAGGCCTTCGGGCAATACACCCGGGACTGCATTAAAAATGGCCCTACCAATCCAACCTGCATTTGAGACCACAATGGCTGAAATGGGTAATACCAAAAGTACATTTACCGCAGCGGCTTTCCGCCCCTCATTTACACTTTTCGCCGCCATGAACCGCATAATGAGTCCTTGATTTAAAAATAAAAACCCGATGGAACCGGCGATACCATCTTGCCAGAAAATACCCACAAAATTAAAGTCCGGGGGATGATTAAAATGAGCCAAAGGCAACTTTTGCTCCGGCGATAGATTCATCCAGAAAGACTTTAACCCTGAGAGTGCTGTATGGTCACCTAAATACTGAATCCCCAAGAAAAATAGAAACATCCCGGCAAATATCAGAATGAATCCTTGGAGCAAATCAGTAAAGATTACAGACGTCTGCCCCCCAAAGTGCATATAAATGGTGGTAGCAATAGCGATGAGGATAACCGTCAGCATGAGCGGAATGCCATAAATCCGATAGAGGGCCGTGGCTAAGGTCAAAAACTGGATGGCGATGTAGCCGATCATGTAGAGTAGCGTCATCATGGTGGCCAAATAGCGGGCCGTCCTGTTGAAGCGCCGTTCGAAATATTCCGGAATGGATTTTACTTTTGTATAATAGATAATGGGTAGCCATCCGAACATGAAAAGAGGCATGAAAAACCAATCATTCATGTAGGTCATGGTGGACGACAATCCATACTGATAGGCCTTGGTAGAATATTTTACAAAGCTATGAGATCCCACCCCGGTAGCCACAATGGAGATGGTGATAAGCCACCAAGCAAAACGACGTCCGCCAAAGAAATAATCTGTGGTGTTTTTACTATACTTACCAAAGTAAGCGCCAAAACCCATGACCAATGCAAAATAGACCAAAATGACCACACGATCTAAGGAGGTGCCGACAGCAATATCCATCATTGACTCCCAATGGCCAAGTAAATAAACAGGGCATGTAATCCTGCATAAAAAAGGAAACCATAAAGTAGGACATATACCCACTTTTTATGGCGGTGGAATGTAGTGCGGAGTGCATTGGTTCTTAAAATCAGAACCATCCCCAATACGAAAGCAATGCCCCCTACACCATATAAATATAAAAATGGGAGCCAGGTACGTGCAAAATCCATTTTTTACTTCAGTTTATTGAATTCAGTTTTGAGTATGTCGTATGTGTCTAACAGGCCATCAACCATGACTTTAGTCTGGCCGATGACGGGCATGAAGTTAGTATCCCCTACCCATCTTGGCACTATATGAAAATGAATATGATCTGCAATGCCTGCTCCACCTGCAACACCGATATTGGCGCCGAAATTAAACCCCTGTGCTTTCATGGATTTTCGAAATATGTTCATAGATTGATCTGCTAGTGCCATGATTTCGGTCATACAGTCTTTGGATAAGAATTCTGTCGTCTCCACATGCTCATAAGGACAAATCATGATATGGCCATTATTATAAGGATATAGATTCATGAGAACAAATGCGGACCCACCGCGAAAGAGGACAAGGTTATCTCTATCCGTATCTTCTTCTGATTTAATACAGAAAACGCACCCTTCTTCCTTATCCTTTTTGGCGCGGATATACTCCATCCGCCATGGGGCCCATAGTTTATCCATGGTGCATATAAGAAAGATGATGGGTTAAGAAGTGGTCAATAAATATATTTTCCCCCTATTCTTCTTGTGCGGCTTTCGCTTCGGCGGTCACCTTTGCTTCCATGTCCCGTGGAACTTCTTCATAATGACTGATTTCTTCAGAATGAATCCCGCGACCGCCGGTTAAGGAACGCAATGTGGTCGAATAATGATACATTTCCGACTGGGGGACTTGGGCTTTAATTTTCTGAAATGCCCCTTCCGAATCCATGCCCATAATCTTACCGCGACGACTGGAGATATCACCCATCACATCACCCATGTAATCTTCCGGGACTTTGATATCCACCACCAACACCGGTTCCAATAAACAGGGTTGGGCTGCCATAAATGCCTCCCGAAAGGCTTGCTTGCCTGCCATTTGGAATGCAATATCCTTGGAATCAACCGGATGCTGCTTTCCATCATAAAAATCGACTTTGAGATCCACTACGCGATAGCCCGCAAGCACACCATCGACACAGGCCGCATTGACACCTTTTTCAACGGAAGGAACAAATACGCGATCCACATTTTGCCCCACCAAGGATTGGGTAAACTCCACCCCTTCGCCCCGCTGCTTCGGCTCAATTCGCATCCATACTTCGGCAAATTGTCCTGCTCCACCACTTTGTTTTTTATGGCGATATTTGGATGCACCATTACTGCGGATCGTTTCGCGATAAGGAATCCGTGGTTTAAATGTTTCCACATCTACATTGAATTTTCGTTTAAGCCGATCAATAGATACTTGCAGATGGAGCTCACCTTGTCCGGATAGGACCGTTTGGCGCAGTTCCGAATCTACATTGTATATAAAGGTGGAATCCTCTTCATGAAGGGTGGCCAACCCAGTAGCAATTTTTTCTTCATCTCCTTTGGATTTAGACCGAATCCCCAAATGGATATTGGAATTTGGTAGTTTAACCTCCGGCAGTTTCACCTTATTGGACTGCCCCGTCAGGGTATTCCCCGTATGAGTGTCCTTTAGTTTCACTACGGAACCGATATCCCCCGCGTTTAAATTGGTGACACTGGTTCGATCTTTACCGTTCATCAAAAACATCTGGCCAAATCGTTCTGAATTTCCTCTGGCAGTATTATATAAATCCGCACCGGTGGATATGGAACCGGAATAGACCCTAAAAAAAGAAAGCTCACCAACGTGAGCTTCACTAATTGTTTTAAATACATGCACAACAGGGTTGCTGCCATCCAGTGCCACTTCAACCGCATCTCCAGAATTGGCATCCTTGGCTTGAATGGTGGCGCGATCAACAGGAGAAGAACCATATTTGGAAATGAAATCCATTACCCGCGCTGCACCAATATTTTTGATAGCGGCCGTGCAAAACATGGGAATCAATACTTGATTTTGGATGGCATGATGGAGCCCTTCTCTCATTTCTTCTTCACTCAAATTCCCCTGCTCAAAAAATTTCTCTAAAAGGCTATCATCGGATTCGGCCACATATTCGATCAATTCTTGATGGAGTGCTTTGACCTGTTCTTCCCATTCCTCTGACAATGGCTCTTCTTTAAACTGCCCTGAACCATCGGTACTATACGTAATGAGTTCACTCCTGAGCACATCCACAATCTGGTTAAAACCGGGCCCTGAATTCACAGGCAACTGCATGGGAAATACATTAGAGCCAAAATGATCTTTTGCCTGCTGAAGTATGGAATCAAATTTGGTATGTTCACGATCCAAACCATTGACCACCAGCACTTTGGGTAAGCCAAAATCGGTGGCATAATTCCACACTTGCTCTGTGCCCACCTCAATACCATTCACCGCATGGATAACAATGACGGCTGCATCCACAACCGCTAAAGAAGAAATGGTTTCGCCGATGAAATCTAGATATCCTGGTGTATCAATTAAATTGAATTTGGTGCCTTTCCATTCTAAATGGAGCGGCGAAGAATGGATGGAAATCTGGCGATCATGCTCATCCTTGTGATAGTCTGAAACGGTGGTTCCCGCTTCGATAGATCCAATGCGATTCACCTCGCCCGATCGGGACAGCATGGCTTCAGATAGAATTGTTTTTCCAGATGCACCATGGCCAACCAGGGCAAAATTGCGAATGTCTTTGGCTGCGTAGTCTTTCATACTAACCTCTTTTTTTGGGTCAAAAAGTTCATGTTTTCCCACCTCGGATAAAGGATGGCAGGTCCAAGTGTAAAGATGGTAAAGGCTTTATTTCAAGGAAATAAAACAGCCGAAGCCATTAGAAAATATTTTGCTGTATTTCCTCTATGTAGGCCCGTAAGGCCGGCGGAACGAACACATTACGTAAATTTAATTTTGAAAATTCACGGCCCAATACACCCAAGCGCTGGTCAATGGGTTTAATTTTATTTACTACAATATAAGATTCATTATTTACAGAACACATACCACCTTGAAAATCTCCTTTGCCTTGCACAATGTGGATCTCCATTTTTTCTGCCAACTCTTCAAATAAAGTGAGGAGCTTCTCCGGTTTGATTTTTCCCATGAATTATAAAAGATCGTTTCGTTTATGTTTCTCTAAATAGGCCACCAATGATTTTACATCTTCCACTTTATCTTTGGGGATAATCAGAGTGGCATCAGGGGTATTCACCACCACAAGGTTGCTGGCACCTACAACGGCAGTAAAGTGGCCATTGGATTGGATAAAATTATTTTCACCGTCCATAATCACCCCATCACCGCGGACCACATTTTGACCTTTCGACTTTGGTGATACTTCAAAAACCGAATCCCATGAGCCCAAGTCATTCCAATTGAATTCCGCTTTGACTACATAGATATGTTCTGATTTTTCCATTAGGCCATAATCAATGGATTCGGGTTCAATATTATTCCACAATCTTGACCAGTTTTGTTTGTCGTCTATCCGTTTTTTGATTTTGCCCAGTTGATCATTCAAGTCGGGCATGTGAGATTTGAGCTGATTAAAAAAGGTGTCGACCTTCCAAACAAACATGCCACCATTCCACAAAAAATCACCACTGTCTAAAAACCGTTTGGCCAATTCTTTATGGGGTTTTTCTGCGAATGTCTTTACCTTAAAACCATTCAAATAATCTTCTGGACTATTTCGGTCATACTGGATATATCCATAACCGGTGGCTGGATAAGTGGGCTCGATACCGATGGTAACCAGTGATTCATTTTTATTGGCCAATTGAATGGCAGAACGAACAGTTTTTGCAAATTTTTGGGCACCCACAATCATATGATCTGCAGGGAATACACCCATGATTGCATCTTCTCTTAATTCTCGGATACGAAGTGCTGCCAATGCAATGGCTGGGGCGGTATTTTTTCCGCTAGGCTCAACAATGATATTTTTGGGTTTCACACCTTTGATCATTTTTTTAATCTTCGGCGCTAAATCTTCTCCTGTAACGATAAATACATCATCTACATTTTTCATCTTTTGTAAACGATCTACCGTCATTTGCAGCATCGTCTCATTACCGATAATATTGAGAAGTTGTTTTGGATTTTCTTTTCGGCTGGATGGCCAAAATCGGGTACCACGCCCCCCGGCCATGATTACACCATACATAAGTTTATTGCTCTCCTACCCGGATTGACCCCACATCGATATCCCAGTTGGCCCGCACTTCAAATGTATCGGGATGCACATAAAACCATTCGCTGGGTAAAAAGGGGCTGGCCTTACCAAACGTATATGCACCACTTTGATCCACATCATCGATGATCATTAATCGATAGGGTCCTTCAGGTATGTTTTGAAACTGGAATTGATAGTTAGAATTTACGCCAGAATGAAAAATTTCGGGCTCTTTTTCCATGGATGTCAATTGAATGACGGTGATCATATCCGGCCGCTCGAATTGACCATTTAATCCACCGTACCCCATTTTTTTCTCAGAATTTATGGTTACCCATGTGATAGAATCTTTTAAGGATTTCCCTTCTATGGGGATCAGTTTTTCTGAAAAAATCTTTAATTTATATTTCATTTTTTCGGCCCAGCCATTTGGCGGAATAAAAAGAGCCGTTACCGGATTCGCCCAATCCAAATTCACCACAACCGTGTCTGTATCCGCCACCATAATAAATGCATTGTCCGATGCGCTTATTATGGGTTTTGAAAAATGGATGGGGATAATAGGACCACCATCGGACTGTAGTCGAATTGACGCGGACCCATCCGGGCTGACTTTTTTGGTATGGGAGGTATCCCGTTTGGCCGACACGCGAAAACTGATTTTTCCATCTGTTAATGTTTGATTGCCGGACTTTACTTCGCCTAAGGTTAGGGCGGCTCTCCCTGCTGCCAGCGTATCATCAGCAATAATTAAAAATCGTTTTTTATCATCCAAATCCTGATGAATGGTGGGGCGGATTGAATCCTCACCTACATCCGTAATGACCAAATCTTTAACAGTAGCTGAATCCAACTCCTGATTAAAATGCATCCAGCCCCATTTTTGCCCTACCCATTCTCCATGGGTTAATTTCAATGATGGTGTCTCACGGCGGGTTCGAAAGGGAATCCCTGAAACCGTTTCATTGATCCCAATGGTGTATGTTGCTTGCGTACCGACGCCATAAGCCATCCGTTCCGGAACTAGTTTTGCCCCCGAAGCACTTCGCTCCACTGCCAACATCACATAATCACCAGGGGCCAGATATTTAAATTCAAAATGACCTGAATCATTCGCTTCTGAAACATATTGAGGGTCCGTAAAAAATATGGAGTCAGAAAAGGTATCGGATGATTTCCATAAATGAACCGCATAACTTTCATCACCATGAACCTGACCAATGATCATTCCCTCATCGATCACATCACCCGTGCTGAATGCAATTTGGATCGATTGCTCTAAGGGCACTCGCCGTTCATCCTTCAGATTGCGATTAATTGAAATGACATAAGTTTGATCTGGCAATAAGTCCTCCGGGAACTGGAGCAAAATGGCATCGTCATCATATATAGCTTCGATTTCTGGATCTATTTTTGGCGAAATGGTAACAGCATTTAATAATGATTTTTCATCGATGTATTCTGAAAAATTGAGCGTAACCAACCCGCCTTCAAAATGGAGGGACCCTGCTTCCGGATTAGTTGATGTAAGTTTTGGGGGTGTGATGTCTTCAGGACCGCCGTCTGGTGCAGACACGGATGCACAGGCGTAAATGATAAAAGAAAATCCCGCTCCAATCAGAAGCTTAAAGTGATGTGTAAGGAAATGTAACGGATTCAAAAGTGAATTTTTAATTATTCAATAGGCTCCAAATTTACAGGAATTTCTTTTCCAAATCTCATTTCAGTTTCATTCACTTTAGTGGTGACGCACCAGACATTCACACCGGCATTTTTTGCCTCAAGCAAGGTTTTTGAAAATTTTGGATCTCGGTCCCACATGGGTGAAAACTGATCTGCATCCGGTCGCTGACAAACAAAGAGGATGCCCGCACCCTCTCCTGATTTTACAATGTCTCTTAATGCCAACGCGTGACGGGCACCTCTTTCGGTCACCGCATCAGGAAATTTGGCCAATCCTTTTTCTACATAAGTCACGGACTTCACTTCTAAATAAAATGGCTTTTCATTCTGATCATTCAACAGAAAATCGAAACGATGGTTCCCATGGGCTACTTCTGCTCGCACCAATTCATAATTTCTGAACATGGGCAATTCATTATCTTGCAGTGCTTCCAAGATGAAACGGTTTGGGAGGGCTGAAACTAGTGAAATTAGGTTTCCTTCATGTCGAACCATCACTGTAGAGTATTTTGTTTTTCGTTCTGAACCTATTGGTGCCGGGCGGAGCAACAGTTCTGCGCCCGAGCGGAGTAACTCTTTCAGTCGCCCTGGATCGGGTAAATGGGTGCGAACGATTTTTCCATCTACTTCTGCCATGACAATAAAGCGGTTTGGACGGTCAACAAATTTTCCCTGGATGAGGGGGCCTTCAATTTTCATTTTAATATCCGTAAATCATGCGGCAGAAGTTAGGCGATATAAAACAATCTTCGAATTCATATTCTCAAATCAGTATTATATTTGGTTTATATATGTTATAACTATATATTCTTCCCCTATATTAAGTGATTTACGAATAATATTATGCAATTAGACAAAACAGACAAAGGATTATTGGCTGAACTCCAGACCAACGCCCGCATTACCAATGCGGAATTGGCCAAACGTGTGAATCTTTCCCCTTCTAGTACCTTAGAACGAGTAAAAAAGTTAGAGGCCAGCGGACTCATTGATCGATACATAACTTTATTGAATGCTCGAAAAGCCGGATATACCTGCATGACATTTGTAGAAGTCACTTTAGAACGTCATGGGGAAACACCGGTAGAAGATTTTTTTACATCCATTGCGGATATGGATGAAGTCCTCGAGTGTCACCACATTACTGGCGAAGGCGATTTTTTGCTGAAAATTGCCACGCGAGACATTCCACATTATGATGAATTAATCCTTCATGGATTATCTGCACTATCCAATGTTCGCCATTTAAAAACATCGGTGGTGCTTTCTACATTTAAACACCAAACCAAACTCCCTGTTTAAGATGGCCCTTGTTCCTTCCTATATCCAAAGTCTGGCTAACTATGTACCGGGGAAGCCTATTGAAGAAGTCCAGCGTGAATTGGGTATGGATCATGTAGATAAGCTCGCTTCCAATGAAAATCCTCTGGGCCCTTCGCCCAAAGCCGTTGAAGCCATGGCCAAATCTTTATCGGAACTTCACCGTTACCCCGATGTATTCGGTTTTGAATTAAAGACCAAATTGGCGAACCGGTTCAATATCAAAATAGATAACGTTATTCTGGGCGGTGGCAGTGAAGGCATCATGTCTACCATCATGCGGACTTTTTTATTGAGTGATGATGAAATGGTATCCGCAGCGAATTCCTTTATCGGATTTCGCGTTCTGGCCAATGCCTCTGGACGTAAAATCCACTGGGTCCCTATGAAAAATCACCATTATGATTTACAAGCCATGGCGGATAAAGTAAATGATTATACTAAAATTATTTATATTGCCAACCCGGATAACCCCATGGGCACATATATCACCCGAAAAGAATTTGACGAATTTTATGCCCACATACCGGAGCGGGTCCTCATTATTTTGGATGAAGCCTATTTTGAATTTGCCCAGCACAATGCAGATTACCCTGACTCCATGACTTACCGCTATGACAATGTGATTACACTGCGTACATTTTCAAAGGCTTATGGCTTGGCAGGCCTTCGGATCGGTTATGGGTTTGCCCATGATGAACTCATTGGCAATTTGAATAAAGTAAAAGAACCATTCTCGCCCTCCCTCATCGCCCTCACTGCCGGTTCTGCCGCTTTGGATGATGAGCCGTTCCTCCAAAAAACATTGGAGATAAATCATACTGGATATACATTTTTCAAGAATGAACTAACAAAACTTGGCATACAATGGGTCCCTTCAGTTGCCAATTTTATCACCACTGTGTGGGATTCCGAATCACAGGCTTCAAATGTGACCAAATCCTTATTAAAACAAGGTATCATCGTAAGAAACTTAAAACCTTTTGGCTGGCCTGACTGCATTCGGATCTCTATAGGAACATCAGATGAAAACAGCCGGTGCATTAACGCATTAAAAATCATTCTATAAATATGAGGTAAAAATGAACAATTATAAGATTTACGGTTTTGACCACTGCGAACTCTATGTAAGTAACGCGAAGCAAGCAGCCCATTATTACCGAAGCTGCCTTGGGTTCCAACCCATTGCCTATCAAGGATTAGAAACGGGAAATCGCGAAAAAGTCAGTTATGTGATGAAGCAAAACCAAGTGCGATTTGTACTCAGTTCGCCTCTCACTCCCGGCACTGAAATGGGTGCCCACATTGATAAACATGGCGACGGTGTCAAGGATGTGTCATTTTCAGTGGATAATGCAGAAAATGCTTGGAAGGAAACCACATCCAGAGGTGCAAAAAGCGTAGCTGAACCCCAATTGGTCGAAGATGAAAAGGGTGAAGCAGTTGTTGCTACCATCAAAACTTATGGGGATACAATCCATACATTTGTGGAACGAAATAATTATAATGGTGTATTTCTACCGGGATATGAAGTCATGGATGTAAATATGGTTGCGGATCCGGTTGGTATTGTCCATATTGACCATGTGGTAGGGAATCAACCAGATCAGGCAATGGAACCTGTTTGTGATTTTTATGAAAAGGTATTTGGATGGCACCGGTTTTGGTCTGTGGATGATAAAGATGTTTCGACCGAATACAGTTCTCTTCGCTCTGTTGTTATGGCCAATGATAATGAGAAAATAAAAATGCCCATTAATGAACCCGCCGCAGGGCTTAGAAAATCCCAAATCCAAGAATTCGTTGACTTTTATAAAGGAGCAGGCGTACAGCACATTGCCATGTCTACGATGGATATTATCAAAGCTGTGACCAAACTTAAGGCCAATGGGGTGGAGTTTTTACACACCCCAAAAATCTATTATGAAACTTTGAAAGAGCGGGTGGGTGAATTCGATGAGGATATTAATATCCTAGCTGATCTGGGGATTCTTGTGGATGCAGATGAAAATGGTTATATGCTTCAGATTTTCACCAAACCGATTCAAGATCGCCCTACATTATTCTATGAAATCATCCAGCGGAAAGGATCCAATAGTTTTGGAAAGGGTAATTTTAAAGCCCTTTTTGAATCTATCGAGAAAGAACAAGAAAACAGAGGAAACCTCTAAATGAAATTTGCAACCTACTTACAGGAAAAAGAATCAGAATCGCGATTTGGTTTTAAAAAAGAAAATTACATCATTGATATAACCAGAGCTGCTCAATGGGCCAGCGAAGTAAAGGATGATCCTAAATTTTTGGAAATTCCCGCCACGCTGAAAGAAGCCCTAGGGGATTGGAAAACACATTTTACCAAACTCAAAGAATTGGAAACATTACTTGGAAAGAATGACTTTCAATCTCAATCAACCAATGGAGCATCCATTGCAGTCTTGGAAGAAGAAGTGCAATTGCTTTCTCCCATACCAAATCCTCAATCCTTTCGGGATTTTTATGCCTTTGAACAACACGTTCGTTCTGCACGAAAGCTCCGCGGTCTGGATATGCACCCTGATTGGTTCAAGATTGCCATTTTTTATTTTTCCAACCCGGCAGCTCTATACGGACATGGAGAAGAGATCCCATATCCTCGCGCTACGGAAGAATTAGATTTTGAGCTTGAGTTTGCTGTAGTGATTGCCAATGGCGGTTCCGATATCTCTGAAAAAGATGGGGACAAATATATTGCTGGTTATATGATCTGTAATGATTGGTCAGCCCGAGATCTGCAGAGGGAGGAAATGGCCATGAGCCTTGGCCCGGCAAAAGGTAAAGATTTCGCCTCAAGCTTTGGACCTTACCTGGTCACGCCTGATGAACTGGAAGATGCGTGGGGAGATGACGGCAAACTTCACCTAAGAATGACATGCCATGTTAATGGCAAACTGATTTCTGATGGAAATACCAACGATTTGTATCATCCATTCACCAAAATGATCGAGCGAGCATCAATGAATGCAAATCTTCTTCCTGGAGATATATTAGGATCTGGAACGGTTGGTACTGGCTGCATTCTAGAGCTCCGTCCGGAAAATACAGGTGGATGGATCAAGAAAGGCGATGTGGTTAGAATGGAGGTGGAACGATTGGGTGTTTTAGAAAATAAGATTGTGTAAAATTTGCACTTAAATAGAAAGGTTGCAGAGATCATAAATATTATTGTTGCTAAATTTTGTGAACTCCGTGGATAAATAATATGCCATTTTATCAAAAAAGGGGAGAAATCCCGAACAAACGCCATATCCAATTCCGAGATGACTCCGGGAATCTTTACTGGGAAGAACTTATTAGCCGAGAAGGATTCAGCCATGTCTATTCCAACGTATATCATATCCACCCTCCCACCGCCGTAGAAGCTGTGGGCGAAATGAAAAAGATTAAATTAAATTCTGCAGATCAAACTCATCGTCACCATCACATTCGCACGGCAAATGTATCATCTAATGGAGATGCAATTTCGTCTCGAATTCCCTTATTTTTTAATTCTGATGTAGTGATTTCTAAAGCACATGTGACAGATTCCATGACATCTCTTTACAGAAATGGGCATGCAGATGAAGTACTATTTATTCACCATGGCTCAGGCACATTTAAATCCAATTTTGGAAATATGGACTTGAAGCCGGGAGATTATGTCGTGCTCCCTCGTGGCGTCATTTGGCAAATTGATGTAACAGATCCAATGCGAGTTCTTGTTACAGAATCCACTAGCCCCGTGGAAACACCCACACGATATCGGAATAAATTTGGCCAACTGTTAGAACATTCTCCTTTTGCCGAACGTGATTTTCGCACACCTGATTTTATAGCCCCAGTTACAGATACTCCAATTGAAGTAGAAGTAAAACTCCAGAACGGCATCCAGACCTATGGCTATGAGCACCATCCTTTTGATATCGTGGGATGGGATGGTTATTACTATCCTTACATTTTTAACATTAATGATTTTATGCCTATTACTGGAAAGATTCACCAGCCGCCGCCGGTGCATCAAACTTTTCAGGGTCAGGGTTTTGTAATTTGCTCCTTCGTTCCGCGTTTATTTGATTATCATAGTGAATCTGTACCGGCACCTTATGCCCATAGCAATGTGGATTCTGATGAGATTTTATATTACGTGGAAGGGAATTTTATGAGCCGTAAGGGTATCGAAGAAGAATCAATTTCCTACCACCCCATGGGATTGCCTCATGGTCCCCAACCGGGAAAAATTGAAGAATCACTTGGGGCTAAAGAAACGAACGAACTGGCAGTAATGATTGATACATTTAATCCGCTGAACATGACAGAGGCAGCCCTAAGTATAGATAATAAAGATTATCCTTATTCCTGGAAAGAATCATGATCTTAGACCCAAATGAAATTCCTTTTCAGGAAACACATAAACTTATGATCGGGTCCATAGTGCCTCGACCCATCGCTTTTGTTTCCACTCAATCCAAAGATGGCAAAAATAATGTTGCCCCATTCTCATACTTCAATGGTGTCTGTTCTAAACCTCCAACAATTATGTTCGCCCCAGCACGACGAGGTTGGGATGGCGAAGAAAAGGATACGCTGATTAACATCCGGGACACGGAAGAATTTGTGGTCAATATAGTGTCCGAATCCTTTGCAGAAAAAATGGTTATGTGTGCCACGGACTTCGATTCAGATGTGGATGAATTTGAAATCTCCGGACTGAACACAGCCGATTCTCAAAAAATAAAACCACCCCGAGTCGAAGAAGCGAAAATCAGCTTTGAATGCAAATTGAACCAAATTGTAGAAATTGGTGATGGAAGTGCAGGAAGTGGATTTGTGGTCATCGGAACCATTGTTCTTTTTCATATAGATGATGATATATATGATAATGGTCGCATTCTTTTGAATCAACTGAAACCCCTGGGGAGACTCGCAGGAAACTGGTATACCCGGTTAACGGATACATTAAAAATTGTTCGAAAGGTAAAACCGGACTAATCCTACAAATAAAAAACCCCGCTTAGAATCAATAAAGCTCCAATCGGGTTATGAGGCCCATCTAACCCCCTCCTATACCCAAACATAATTAATATCACGATGAAAATAGAAAACTCCGCAATTTTGGGATTTTTCTTAATTAATTTTTTACATGAAAACCAAACTTCAAAAACGAATTTATAAAGCCCAGTGCATAGGAAATGTTGAACCCATTGAACATATGGTTCCTTACCCCAATCTTCGCGCTTTGGTGGATGGACAGAATGTAAAGTATGGCGAAAAGATGGTGTATGGAGATTTGGGCCTTACATCAGATAAAGTATATCGCCTGGCCCAACAAACGGCCAATTGGCTGGTGGCCGAAGGTGTTCAACCCAAGGATAGAATTCTCATCGATCAATTGCCTTTCCCCCAATGTGAAATCCTTGCTTTTGGTATTTGGACTTTGGGCGCATCTATGGTGCTCACCAGTGAAGGTGACTTAGATGTCGCCATCCCATTAACAAAGCCAACCATGACCATCACAAGCGAAACCGATTATTTCGAGAAGATTAAATCGTTTTCTGAAGATCACAATCCCACATTCAAACCACTATTGGCCGATGAGGCCATGGTATTTTGGGATTCAGAAAAGGGCATTCAACTCAGTCATTATAATCTATTGGTGAATGCCAACGGGATCCAGCATGCTATTGATTTATATGAGGATCAAACCTATTATACCCAACTCCAGCCCAATTCCATGGCGTGGGTAATTTTACAAACCATGTTGCCATTATATACGGGTGCACCACTTACTTCCGATAATCCTGATATGACATTGGGAACTGCCGCAGACGATTTTGAAATCCAATGGCATTGGGATACTTTAGATGAGACGTCGCCACCATCACTCTACACCTGCAACGAGAATACGGCTTTTCTCTCTATGAATAAAATGCCCATTCATTTAACCGCTATGAACGATGATACTCGCCCTTCTTTAATTTCCGGGCATTCGGTCATGATGGGTTATTTAGAAGATGAACGGAATGAAAAGGTATTTCAAAAAGATGCTTTGAAAATCAAAGCATCTTAATTTGTTGAAGTAATAATCGAATCTTGAAGTTGAGTCTGTAATTTATATAACTCATTTTTTACCACATTGATTTCTGACTCATAATTCGGGTCATTATAGATATTATATAATTCATTGGGATCATTTTTCAGATCATAAAATTCCCAAGCATCAATATCATCGTAAAAGTGAATAAGCTTAAAACGGTCCGTTCTAATACCGTAGTGCTTCTTTACAAAATGCCACCCATGTGGGAATTCGAAATAATGATAATACATCGATTCACGCCATTTAGTTTTTTGCCTACCATATACCAGATTCTTCATAGAATACCCTTGCATACTTTTGGGTATTTGTAGTCCTGCGAAATCGAGTAATGTTGGAGCAAAATCAACATTAAGTACAATTTCATCTAATTCCTGCTGTGGCTTAATTGCTTTTGGATATCTCATTACCAAGGGCATGCTTAAAGATTCTTCATACATGAATCGTTTATCAAACCAACCATGCTCCCCTAGGTAGAATCCTTGATCAGATGTATAAATGACTATTGTATTATCTGCCAAATCATTCTCTTCTAAATAATCTAAAATTCTACCAACACTTTCATCTACAGAAAGAATCGTACCTAAATAATCCTCCAAGTAACGCTGTAATTTCCATTTGAGCAGATCTTTTCCTTTTAGTTTTGCTTCACGATAATTCACACTAATGGAATCATAATATGCTTCCCATATTTTTCTTTGGTCTTCATTCATCCATTCCCTATATGAATCCCGAATCATTCCAGAAACTTTCCCACTTCCACCGCTTCCAGTTTCTTTTTCGATATCTTCAGGCCGTAATTTCATATCCCAAGTCAAAAACATATTATCAATTCGCATATCAGAATCGACCGCAGCTGATGTTCGTGAAGAATAATCATCATAAAATGTTTCAGGAATTGGAAATGTTTTTCCCTTGAAGGCTCCAAGGTGTTTCAGATTGGGCATCCAATTTCTGTGTGGTGCTTTATGGTGCATTAGCATAGCAAATGGTTTACTATGGTCACGGCTATTTAGCGTTTCAATGGCCAAATCAGTAATGACATCTGTCACATAACCTGAAATATTTTTCTCACCAGATTCATCAATGATTAATGGATTATAATATTCACCTTGGCCTTTAAGTACTTTCCATGTATCAAATCCAGTCGGTTCACTTTTCAGATGCCATTTTCCAATCATAGATGTTTCATACCCTGCTTCTTGGAGCAATTTTGGAAAGGTTTCCTGCCCACCATCAAAAACCTGACTATTATCCAAAACACCATTTAAATGACTGTACTTTCCAGTTAATAAAACGGCTCGGCTGGGTGCGCAAATTGAGTTTGTAACAAAACTGTTATTGAACCGAACACCTTCATGTGCAATTCTATCAATATTCGGTGTTGCCACTAAATTACTGCCATAGGCACTTATTGCCCGCTCCGAGTGATCATCACTCATAATAAAAATTATATTCGGTTTTCTAGATGCAGTTAATTCACATGATAGA
>LSCF01000080.1 GCA_001577025.1 Fidelibacterota bacterium TCS55
CCGTGAGGGTGGTCACACTGTTGGTGCCGGTGTGGTAACTGAGATTGTAGAATAGGGGCTTTGAATGGCTGGTAATAGCAAGCGGGCGATCATTCAGCTGGAAAGTACAGCTGGCACTGGATACCGTTATACGGTCACCAAGAGCAAGCGTCTGCATCCAGGACGGGTGGAATACCGTAAATATGACCCCGTTGTGCGTAAGCACGTCATTTTCAAAGAGACCAAATAGATCTTCTTGAATGGATTCCGGTCGTATTGTTACAGCCGGGGTTCAAGATTTACATAGGAGTGTAGCTCAATTGGTAGAGCACCGGTCTCCAAAACCGGGGGTTGCAGGTTCAAGTCCTGTCACTCCTGCAAAACCTTCCGAATAAATCGGATTGATTAGAACGAAATGAATAGAATTAAAAAGTTTTTTTCCGACGTAAAATTTGAAATGAAAAAAGTATCCTGGCCAAAGTGGGATGAATTAAAAGGATCCACTTTTGTTGTGATATCTTTCTCCATTTTGATCAGTATTTTTTTGTTTTTTATTGATCGGATTCTGGCAACGGTCCTCCAGGTGGTGCTTTAATCTATGAATTGGTTTACGCTTAGAGTTATCTCGGGAAAAGAGAAAAAAGTCCGTGACAACCTTTTGTTTGAATTGGATTATCAAAATCTTTCTGAAGAGGTGGAAAATATTCTTGTACCTTCTGAAAATATCGTCGAAATGAAAGATGGTAAAAAGAAGGTAAAAGAAAAGGTCTTTTTTCCTGGATATATTTTGATTCATATGAGTGATTCAAAAGAAGCGAAATACCTAGTAGAAAACACCAGCGGGGTCATCAGTTTTGTAGGCCCAAATGGGGAACCGCAGGCACTCAAAGAGGACGAAGTCACACGTATCTTGGGTGAGGTTGAAGGCCGCGAAGGACGAGAAGTGGTTATGGCGCCTTATGTGGTTGGTGATTCGGTTAAAGTTACGGATGGTCCATTCGCAGAATTCACAGGGCTTGTGAATGAAGTAAATGCAGAAAAACAAAAAGTGAAGGTCTCTGTGAGCATTTTTGGTAGACCAACACCAATTGAATTAGATTTTTTACAGGTAGAATTAGAGAAATAGGCTAAATAATGGCAAAAAAAGTTTCAGGATTTATAAAGTTGCAGATTCCTGCCGGTCAGGCAAATCCGGCGCCACCTGTTGGTCCAGCATTGGGTCAGCATGGCGTGAATATTATGGAGTTTTGCAAAGCGTTTAATGCGGCAACTCAAGATCAGGCAGGTATGATTATCCCTGTGGTTATTACCGTGTATGCGGATCGCAGTTTTACTTTTATTACCAAAACGCCCCCTGCAGCAGTTTTATTAAAGAAAAAAGCAGGAGTCCCAAAAGGCTCAGGTGAGCCAAACCAGGAAAAAGTGGGTAAAGTTTCAGAGCAGGATCTTCGTGATATTGCAGAAATCAAGATGAAAGATTTAAATGCCAATTCGGTTGAAATGGCTATGGAAATGATTCGTGGAACTGCCCGAAGTATGGGCTTAGAGGTGCAAGGCTAATGCAAATTTCAAAAAATAAAAAATCAGCCAATGAAAAGTTAGACCGCATGAAAGAGTATTCACTCGAAGATGCGGTGAAGCTGATGAAAGAAGTTAAGTTTTCCAAATTTGATGAATCGGTAGATTTGGCTATTAATTTAGGTGTGGATCCTCGTCATGCAGATCAAAATATTCGTGTAACTACAACACTGCCCCATGGTACAGGTAAAGAGGTAAAGGTGTTGGTCGTTACTCAAGGGCCAAAAGAAAAAGAAGCTCAAGATGCAGGTGCGGATTATGTTGGTAAAGAATATTTAGAAAAGCTTAAAGGCGGTTGGGATGATGTGGATAAAGTGATCGCCACACCCGACATGATGCCTGAGTTGGGAAAATTGGGTAAAGTGTTAGGACCAAAAGGATTGATGCCCAATCCAAAAAGTGGCACCGTCACTATGGATGTTGCCAATGCGGTAAAAGAATTAAAAGCAGGTAAGATCGAAATTCGTGTAGAAAAAACAGGTATTGTTCATACCCAGTGCGGGAAAAGTTCTTTTGAGGAAACTGCCCTGGTTGAAAATATCCGTGCGATCTATGATACTGTTATGAAAGCCAAGCCGGCTTCGGTAAAAGGGACTTATTTTAAAAAGATGAGCGTCTCTTCTACTATGGGGCCTGGCATAAAAGTTGATCAAGGAAGCATTAGGTAAACAAATGCCCAATACAAAAAATATTCAACAAGTAGAAGAATTGACGGATAAGCTCGGTAGAGCCAAAGCTGTTTACATTACTGAATATCTTGGACTTAATGTTGAAGATATCACAGCACTTCGTCGTGAATTTCATGCCAATGATGTTGAATTTAAAGTGACCAAAAACACTTTATTAAAACTGGCAGCGAAAAACAATGAACTGGATGGATTAGATGAATACTTAAGTGGTTCGACTGCGGTTGCACTTTCTTATGAAGATCCAACCAGTCCGGCGCGGGTGTTAAAACAATTCACAAAAGATCATGATTTGCCTGAAGTTAAAGGCATCGTGTTCGACGGGGATATCATGGCAGGCAGCGAATTCAAACGGATTGCTGATATGCCGACCAAAGATCAATTGCTGGCCCAACTGGCGGCATTATTGAGTTCCCCAATGACCAAATTAGTATGGGCGTTGAAATCACCCATGACCGATGTGGGCAATGCATTAAGTAATTTAAAAGATCAAAAATCTAATTAAGACTAAAAAGGAGCAATGACAATGGCCGATACAAGTAGAGCCGATGTGCTAACCTATCTCGAAAATGCCAATATGATGGAAATCTCTGAACTCATCGGAGAGATTGAAGAAAAATTTGGTGTAACTGCTGCAGCGCCTGTTGCTGCGGTTGCTGCTGCACCCGCTGGCGGTGGCGAAGCAGCTGCTGAAGAAAAAGATGAATTTGATGTTGTATTGACATCTGCTGGTTCATCCAAAATTAACGTGATTAAGGTCGTACGTACCATCACCAGCCTTGGTTTGAAAGAAGCCAAAGAATTAGTTGATAGTGCACCGAAGGCAATTAAAGAAGGTGTTGCCAAAGCAGAAGCCGAAGAGTTGAAAGGTCAACTCGAAGAAGCTGGCGCTTCAGTCGAATTGAAATAAATTGGCTAAAGCCCTTATCTTTTTAAAAGATATCAAATCTCCCTTTTCCACTTTTACCATGGAGGCTTAATTGGCTGCCATAACCAATCCGTACGCCGAACGCACGACGTTCGAAAAGACGAAATCTGAGATTGAATTTCCTGACCTGCTTGCTGTGCAGGTTGACGCATTTCAATCCTTCATCCAAGAGCACGTTCCTG
This sequence comes from Fidelibacterota bacterium TCS55, assembly GCA_001577025.1. Taxonomy (GTDB): domain Bacteria; phylum Fidelibacterota; class Marinisomatia; order Marinisomatales; family TCS55; genus TCS55. Next base: position 3,354 of record LSCF01000080.1, read on the forward strand.
AAGATGAACGGCTGAATATCGGGCTTGAAGAAGTATTTAAAAATGTATTTCCGATTGAAGATTCTCATCGGAACTATATCTTAGAATATAAAAGTTATTTTCTAGGGCTTGCTAAATACACCCCGGAAGAATGCATGGATCGGGGATTGACTTATTCGGTCCCATTAAAAGCACGACTGATTCTTCATATTACCAATGAAGATGATCGTAGTAAATTCGATCAATCCATTGAGCAGGAAGTATATTTTGGTAACATTCCAAATATGACCAATAAAGGTACTTTTGTGATTAATGGTGCCGAACGGGTCATTGTTTCGCAACTGCAGCGGTCTCCCGGTGTGTTCTTTGATCAATCGGTTCACCCCAATGGAACCAAATTGTATCAAGCACGGATTATTCCTTTCCGCGGTTCTTGGATTGATTTTACAACCGATATTAATGATTGTATTTTTTCAATTATTGACCGACGTCGGAAATTTCCTGTTACAATGCTGCTTCGTGCCTTAGGGTACTCAACCAATGCAGATATTTTCCGTGCATTCGGTTGTATTGAAGAAGTGAAGTTGCGTTCAAATAAAATATCAAAAGCGATTGGTTCTACAGTCGTTGAGGATGTGATTGACCAAGAGACTGGTGAAATCTTTATGGAGGGTGGAGCTGAGCTTACGCAGGATACAATTGATGAGCTGAAAGCAGCAAAAATCACATCCATTGAGGTGGTGAACCAAAATAAAGACTTCCATTCCATGATGTTATTAAACACCATGGTCAAGGATCCAAGTAAAAATACGGAAGAAGCACTAAGTATAGTGTATCAATTGCTCCGTTCAGGCGAACCGCCAAACTTGGAAACAGCGCAGAAATTTATTGAGCGCATTTTCTTTAATCCGAAAAAATATGATTTAGGTGAAGTTGGGCGATACCGCTTGAATCAGCAGTTTGGATTAAAAGTGCCTGTTGAAGATACGGTATTAACTATGGATGATATCATTCAGGTGGTGAATTTCCTTGTGGATATGCGTAAAGGTGAACGTGGCTCTGATGATATTGATCATTTGGGCAATCGCCGCGTTAAGTCTATTGGTGAACAGCTTACGAACCAGTTTTCTGTAGCATTGAGCCGAATGCTCCGTACGATTTATGAGCGCATGAATCTTCGCGAGCAGGAATCTATCACACCACAGGATTTAATTAACTCCCGCGTGGTGACCACTGTTATTAATACATTTTTTGGCACGAGTCAAATGTCACAGTTTGGTGATCAAACGAACCCATTGGCAGAAGTCACCCATAAGCGTCGTATTTCTGCATTGGGACCCGGTGGATTAACGCGTGAACGTGCAGGATTTGAAGTCCGTGATGTTCACTACACACACTATGGCCGGTTATGTCCCATTGAAACACCTGAGGGTCCAAACATTGGTTTAATTTCATCTTTGGCATTATTGGCCAAAGTCAACCGCCATGGATTCATTGAAGCGCCTTATAGAAAAGTGAATGTTAAGGAAGGTAATGCGTTTGCCACCCACAATGTTCAGTATTTATCTGCAGATGATGAAGATCGGGTAATGATTGCGCAATCAGACGAGGATCTGGATAAAAACGATAAACTTACCGGTGACCATATTCGTGCGCGGATTAAAGGTGACTTCCCCATCGTAACGCCAGATCAAGTTCAGTTTATGGATGTGGCACCAAACCAGATTTTATCTGTGGCCGCTTCATTGATTCCATTCTTAGAGCATGATGATGCAAACCGTGCATTGATGGGGTCCAATATGCAGCGCCAAAGTGTACCGCTGATGAAGCCCGATTCACCCATTGTGGGTACCGGCTTGGAAACTAAAGTTGCAGTGGATTCTCGCTCAGCTGTTATTGCACCTGTCGGTGGACGAATTTATTCTGTTGATGCAGAAAAAATTGTAATTCGCACTTACGATGTGCCGGAAGATTTGACCCTAATTGAAGGTGAAAATCTGGTCACAGTGGAATTAAGAAAATTTAAACGTACTAACCAAAATACGGCTCAAAACCAACGACCCATCGTGTCGGAAGGTGACCGGGTTGAAGCCGGTCAGCCTATTGCAGATGGTACCTCCACTCAAAATGGTGAATTGGCACTGGGTCGAAACGTAACTGTCGCATTTATGCCTTGGCGTGGATACAATTTTGAGGATGCGATTGTCATTAGTGAGCGAATGGTAAAAGAAGATCTTTTTACCAGCGTCCATGTGAATGAAATTGAGCTTGAAGTACGTGATACCAAACGCGGTGAAGAAGAATTAACCGCAGAAATTCCAAACGTAGGTGAAGATGCCACGAAAGAATTGGATGACCGCGGTATCATTCGTGTGGGTGCAAAAGTACGTGATGGCGATATCCTGATCGGCAAAGTGACGCCAAAAGGTGAAACTGATCCTACACCTGAAGAAAAACTTCTCCGGGCCATTTTTGGCGAAAAAGCTGGTGAAGTGAA
>LSCF01000081.1 GCA_001577025.1 Fidelibacterota bacterium TCS55
TTATTTCTGCTAAGGATGAAGATCTCAAGCAATTAGAAATTGATAAGGGTGTAATGCATCTTGTTGATGTAGATCGCCAAAATGAAATCAGGTCTTATTTTCAAAATTATACCCCTGATTATCATCCGGGAGGATCGGCACCCAATACCATGGTGGCATGCTCAGGATTGGGTATTCCTGCACTTATTGCCGGTAAAATTGGTCAGGATGATTTTGGTCAAACGTATATCCAACAAGCTGAAAAATATGGTGTTATTTCTGGATTGGTTCAGGGGGATGGGCCAACCGGATCCAGTATTATTCTTGTGACCCCAGATGGTGAGCGGACCATGAATACCCATTTAGGGATGTGCAGAGAGTTCTCTCAAGGGGATGTTGATGTTGAACAATTATCTCAGGCCAAATTCTTCTATTTTACAGGTTATATGTGGGATACGGATTCACAAAAATCTGCAATTAAGTCTGCCATTGAAATTGCACATATATATCAGGTAAAAATTGTATTTGATGTGGCCGACCCGTTTGCAGTAGATCGAAATAAAGACGATTTTTTAGAAATGATTGAGCAGGATGTGGATGTGGTGTTTGCCAACCAATCGGAGTTGTCCATTTTATTTGGAACAGATGATTATCATGTATCAACAGATACATTGGCCGGTATTGTGGATATTGCGGGGATAAAATTGGGAAAAAAGGGATCTCTTGTTCTGGATCATGGCGAAAAGACCTTTGTACCGCCCCGTCCATTAACTGCCACCGACTCAACTGGGGCAGGAGATATGTATGCAGCGGGATTTCTGGCATCTTTATCAAAAAGACTTCCACCACCGAAAGCAGGCGAGATTGGTGGATACTTGGCAGAGGAAATTATTCAGGGCCCAGGCGCGCAATTTGAATTGGATCAAATACGTCAATTAAAATTGTCATTATTTGAATAAATAGGCCAAGACAGGCTCTATACTGTATTCCTTGAATGGGGCTATAAAATCCTATAAATTCATGGGCTATTTTTGGGGCTATTTTTGAAGCAATTTTTTTTATTGAGGAAAACATGAATCGACTTACAAAACAACTTTTATGCACGGGACTCATTTCAATGGTCTTATGGGGGTGTGGTAGTTCAGCAGAATACACCACAGCGAAAATGGCCATCAAAGAAGAAAACTGGGAAAAAGCAGAAGAATATCTAATTAAAGCACTGGAAGTTGAGCCGGAGAATGCCGAAGTAATGGTGCAAATCGGATATCATGTTCACGCTAAAAAACGCGAATGGACTAAAATGAATGCCCTATTCGATCGCGCAGTAAATACAGATCCTGCAGCAAAAATGAATAACCGACCCATTAGTGAAATTGTCAAAAATTATCGTGCCATGTTTTGGGCAGAGAGCTATAATAATGCGGTTCGAAAATATAACGAATTTAAAGGTTCCAGTGACAAATCAACACTACAAGAGGCCATTGACCTTTTCAATCAAACAGTAGAGATTGATCCTTCGGAGGGGCAAACCTACGCGATTCTTGCTAATTGTTATTATGAATTAGGTGATAGTGAAAGAGCCATTACCAGTGGTAAAAAAGCATCAGAACTCATGCCTAATGAGTTCCAGCCAAATATGACACTGGGACAGATTTTATCCTTTTCAGGCAATAAAGAAGAGGCCATTGGCTATATCAAGAAAGCAGTAGAGATTGATCCCACCAGTTCCAATGCCATTCGGACACTGGCCACACTGTACTACGATTTGGGTGAAAAAGAAAAATCGGTGGAAACATTTGAAGCAGCCATTAAAGCGGAGACAGATAAAAAACTAAAAGCCAATCTATATTTCAATTTGGGTGTACTCAATATGCAGCTGGATAATTTTCAAGCTGCAGAAGATAGTTTTTTGGATGCATACGATTTAAACCCTGATGATACAGAAGCACTAGTGGGTATAGCTCAGACGTTTGAAAATGCTGAAAAATGGCGACGGGCTTCAAAATTCTATAGAGAGCTGATTGTGCTTGAGCCGGAAAACCCTGAACATTATAAGGGAATGGCCAGAGTATTAATCAAGCAGGGTGACCCAGAAGGGGCGACTCGGTATTTTCAAAGAGCAAAAAAACTTGGTGGCTGATTAAATCCCAGATAGATTATTATAGAAAGCCCCTCTCAACTTGTGAGGGGCTTTTTTATTACCCCGATTTTTGCCTTTTCTTTAAATATTCATTCAGAGCCAAATCCAAAGACTGATCGGTGAATAGCGGCACATAATCAATCCGCTGGTTACGACAACCTGTCCGGTATTTTTTCTGAAACAAATCAATCATAGATTGATAGTCAGAACGAATATGCCAGGGATCTGTTGTAATCGTTTCACCTGTCTCCATATCTTTGAATTGGGTACGATCTCCAAAATCAAATTCATATTCTTGACGATCCATTAAATGAAAAACGATAACTTCCTGTTTATTATGTCGAAAATGATTTAATCCCATGAGTACCGCATCGGGATCATCCATGAGATCCGAAATTAATATGACCAATCCCCGTTTCTTAATTCGGTCTGCCATTTGATCCAACGTAGTGCGAATGTTTGTATCTGGGCCCGTCTGAATATGTTCTAACTTGCCCATGATATTATTGGCATGAGATGGGGCGGCTCGTGGTGGAATAAATGTATTTATTTTTTCATCAAAAAGAACAAGTCCAATACCATCTTTCTGATTCAGCATAAGGTGCGTTAAGGCAGCAGATAGGTAGCGGGCATAATCTAATTTGGATACAGCTCCACTGCCAAATTGCATGGATTTACTCGTATCCAATAAAATATGGGAACGTAAATTGGTTTCTTCTTCAAACTGCTTCACATAATAGCGGTCTGTTTTGCCATAGAGCTTCCAATCAATATGGCGTGTATCATCTCCTGGACCATAGGCGCGGTGTTCTGCAAATTCAACACTGAATCCATGGTAAGGGCTTTTATGTTGGCCAATTAAATAACCTTCTACAACGAGGCGAGCACGGAGTGCCATATTATCCAACTTGGCCACCATTTTGGGGTCAAGATATTTGCGTTTGTCAATCATTTAACCGATTAAGCGATTCAGAATATCATCTACTTTCATACCTTCTGCTTCGGCATTAAAATTGGGAAGCATGCGGTGGCGAAGCACAGGAAGTGCCAATGCTTTTACATCATCGATATCTGGTGTGGGGCGGCCATCCAAGGCCGCACGGGTTTTTGCACCCAATATTAAATATTGTGATGCGCGGGGACCTGCACCCCAATCAATCCATTCATTAATAAAATCTTTCGCATTATCACCGGGACGTGTAGCACTGACAAGATCCACGGCATATTCAACCACATTGTCCGCTACAGGCACACGGCGGACCAATCCCTGGTATTCCAAAATCTCTTGTCGAGAAATCACTTTATCTAGTTGAGGTATTTCAGTGGCAGTCGTGGCTTGAACAATAGATACTTCTTCATCTCGATCAGGGTAGTCAATCAAAATGTTAAACATGAAGCGATCCAATTGGGCTTCGGGCAGTGGATAGGTTCCTTCTTGCTCAATGGGATTTTGGGTGGCCAATACGAAGAAAGGTTCTTCCAAATCATAGGTATTACCGGATGCAGTAACTTTATGTTCCTGCATGGCTTCTAAAAGGGCAGCCTGAGTTTTTGGCGGTGTACGGTTAATTTCATCCGCGAGAATAATGTTGCCAAAAACCGGTCCTTTAAAAAATCGAAACACCCGTTTGCCTGTAGATTGGTCCGCTTCAATCAATTCTGTCCCCGTGATATCACTGGGCATGAGATCTGGTGTAAATTGGATACGGCTAAAATCCAGATCCAGCAATTCCGCCATGGATTTAATCATGAGTGTTTTTGCCAATCCTGGGACACCCACTATTAAGGTATGCCCTTTACAGAGCAATGCGATTAAAATATGATCGAGCACATTTTGTTGGCCAATGATGGATTTGCCGATTTCGTTAAAAAACGTTTTCTTTGTATCACCGAGTTTTTCTAATAATTGAATATCTGTTTGGTTGGTCATCGGATGCTTTCTCTAAAAATTTGAAGAAATATACAGGGGCGAAAACTTACATGCCGCCTTGGGAAGAACCAAAGAGAATGTCTTGTGTCCCCTGTAGGGTAGATAGAAATTCCACCCCATGCCTGAGACCAAAAAATCTTTCATAGAACTTGACCCAAATGAAGCCAAAACACTTTTGGCTGAAGTGGGCGGAGAGCCATTTCGGTTGGCACAAATCCATAACTGGATTTACAAAAACCATGTTGCCGATTGGGATGAAATGGAAAACATCCCTAAACATCTCTCACAGAATCTGTCTGAAGCGCTGCCACTTCATCCTTTGGAGATTATTCATATTAAGGGGTCAAAAACAGAGCCAACCAGAAAGTTTTTATTCAAAACGCAAAGCGGTCACAATATTGAGTCCGTACTCATGCATGATAAAGACCGGACAACTGTATGTATTTCTAGTCAGGTGGGGTGTGCCGTGGACTGCAAATTTTGCGCAACTGCTTCCATGGGATTTATTAAAAATTTGAGCGCAGGGGAAATTGTGGATCAAGTCCTCCAACTGGAAAGAGAATCCCAAAAGAAGATCACGAATGTGGTGTTTATGGGGATGGGGGAGCCTTTTTTAAATTATAACCGCGTCATGGAAGGGGCAACCCGATTGAATACAGCACTGGGATTTGGCGCACGGCGAATCACCATTTCTACCGCGGGGATTGTACCTAAAATTCGCCAAATGGCCGATGAAAATCGTCAATTCAAATTGGCCATCAGTTTCAACGCCATTGATGAGGATCGACGCAAAAAAATCATGCCCTTGACTCAAATCCATTCATTGAAATCACTCATGGAATCGGCGTTTTATTATTATCAAAAGACAAAACGGTTTATCACTTTTGAATTCGTATTACTAAAAGGCATTAATGATTCGCCATCCGATGGATTGAAACTCATTCAGTATCTTTCCGGATTGCCCTGTAAGGTGAATGTCATCCCTTATAATGAAATCGGGGGAGAATTTAGTCGGCCAGATGAACAAACCATCCGAGAATTTTTAAATACATTAAAACAAGCACCATTCACGGTTACCGTCCGCTGGAGCAAAGGAACGGATATCGATGCAGGGTGCGGCCAGTTGGCTGTTAAGGCGATATAATGATCAATTATGATTTAATGTGTGAAGCAATCTTAGACCGAAGCAATTTTAATGGTCTAGATTTATAAAATTAATATCCGATCGCAGTATTTTCTCCACGAGAATCTGCACCGCCCCAATAGCCCTTTTCATTAATCATAATGCCATTCGCTTCACCAATATCACCCCGAAGCTGCATATTATGACCTCTGGCTTTTAGATTCTCCACCACATCACTGGATAATCCATATTTTTCATAAAAGACCATATCCGGCAACCATTGGGAATGGACACGTGGAGACGAAACTGCTTCTTTAATATCCATATCATGAAGGGCCACATTCAATATATTTTGCAATACAGTCGTTATAATGGTAGATCCACCTGGCGTACCTAAAATCAAATAGGGTTTATTATCCTTTAAAACAATGGTTGGGGTCATTGAACTTAAGGGGCGTTTTTTAGGCTCAATGGCATTGGCTTCATTCCCCAACAATCCAAATACGTTGGGGACACCGGGTTTACTGGAAAAATCGTCCATTTCAT
>LSCF01000082.1 GCA_001577025.1 Fidelibacterota bacterium TCS55
TGCTCCCGGATCAAATTTATTAAAGGTGTTAGCCCAAATCACACCGGCACGGATTTGTTTAGAGACTTTGAAAATTTTCGAACCTTTGTCCGTCCAAACGCCGCCAGAAAGGCCATAAGGTGTATTGTTCGCTTTGGCAATCACTTCATCAACAGTTCGGAATGTTTGGATTGCCAAAACTGGACCAAAAATTTCTTCCTGCACAATTCGGTTCGATTGGCTAACATCGGTGAAAATAGTGGGCGCGCACCAATATCCATTTTTCGGAAGGTCACAATCAGATTGATAAATGCTGCCCCCTTCATCTTTGCCCAATTTTAAATATTCATTGATTTTCTTAAGCTGCATTTTCGAATTGATGGCACCAATGTCCGTATTCTTATCCAAGGGATCACCAACAATGAGTGTATCCATTCGCCGTTTCAGTTTTTCAATCACTTGATCTGCAATACCTTCCTGAACATAGAGCCGCGAACCGGCACAACATACATGTCCCTGATTGAAGAAAATGGAATTAATGATGCCCTCCACTGCTTGATCAATAGGCGCATCTTCGAAAATGATGTTGGCTGCTTTACCGCCTAATTCCAGCGTGTATTTTTTCCCGGTACCGGCAATCGCTTTCATGATATATTTCCCAACTTCTGTACTGCCGGTGAATGCAATTTTGTCAACATCTGGATGATTCACTAACGCTTGTCCTGTTTCTCCTGCACCTGTTACAATGTTCACCACGCCGGGCGGTAAATCCGCTTCCTGAATAATTTCTGCCAATTTCATGGCGGTGAGTGGTGTGGTCTCCGCTGGTTTTAACACCAATGTGTTTCCAGTGGCTAATGCCGGTGCCAATTTCCAAGCTGCCATAAGCAGCGGAAAATTCCATGGAATAATTTGTCCGGCTACGCCTATCGGTTTTGGAGAAACGCCGGGAAAAGCATACTCCAACTTATCCGCCCAACCGGCATAATAGAAAAAGTGTGCAGCGGATAACGGTACATCCACATCGCGGCTTTCACGGATGGGCTTTCCGCCATCCATGGATTCAATGACAGAAAATTCTCGTGCTCTTTCTTGAAGCAATCGAGCAATGCGATACACATATTTCCCACGCTCTTTTGGTGGCATTTTGGACCATGTTTTTTCATAAGCATTCCGGGCAGCTTTCACCGCTTTATCCACATCTGCTTTATTCGCATCTGCAACTTTAGCGATTGTCTTTTCATTGGCAGGATTGATGGAATCGAACGTTTTTCCACCTGAGCCAGGTACAAATTTCCCATTGATAAAAAGGTCGTATTTATCTTTTAATTGAATATGATCCGTACTTTCCGGTGCAGGGCTGTATTCCCAAGTTTGTGCTTTATTCATAATAATTTTTGTTTAATCCACTGAAAAATAATCTTTTGATTGATACTGACCTGTGCTTTGCTTCACGATTTGCATAAGTACATCGTTGGCTAAGGAACTGGCGCCGAATCGAAATAAATCTGGAGACAACCAATCTTCGCCCAAAGTCTCTTTCACCATGACCAAATATTGAATGGCTTGTTTGGCTGTACCAATGCCACCTGCAGGTTTCATGCCAATTTTTTTCCCTGTTTTTGTTTCAAAATCGCGGATGGCTTCCAACATGGTAAGCACCACTGGCGGTGTGGCTGCAGGCGACACTTTCCCTGTGGATGTTTTAATAAAATCTGCGTCTGCTTCCATGGCAATATCACTGGCCAAGCGCACATTATCCAATGTTACCAATTCACCCGTTTCCAAGATGACCTTCAAATGAGCATCACCGCAGGCATCCTTCACTTGGGCAATTTCGTCTGAAACATAATTATAATCTCCTCGGAGAAATCGCCCGCGAGAAATGACCATGTCAATCTCATTAGCACCTGCATCTACCACGGATTTCACTTCATCCAGTTTTGATTGTAAATCTGCCATCCCACTGGGAAATGAGGTGGCTACGGAAGCAATATTGATGTTCGTGCCGGTGAGCGCTTTTTTTGCAATCGGCACCATGGTGGGATAAACGCAAATGGCTGCTACGTTAGGTAAATCAGGATATTGATCATGAAGGTGCGCAGCTTTGTAGCATAGCTGTTTCACTTTTCCAGGGGAGTCTTTCCCTTCTAATGTTGTTAAATCAATCATGCTCAATGTGAGATTTAACGCAAAAAGTTTGGAATCTTTTTTGATGCTTCGTGAAAAAAGCCGTGCCACCCGCTCTTTCGTATTAATCTCGTCGATCGGATGGGAATATAACTGATGTTGTACTGTCATAAGATTTTGATAATGCTGGGAAATTTAGAACAAAAATCCTTCTTTAGACACATCTTCTTTAGAGAAGAGATTGAACCTGCTGGACCAATTCTTTCGCCATGTGTTTATTGGGCCCTTCAGCATAAATCCGCATGATGGGTTCCGTATTAGATCCGCGGAGATGGATCCACCGGTCATTCCAAGTGAATTTTATACCATCAATTGTATTCATATCCGCATCAGCAAAAACCGATTTTGCTTTTGACAGCACCGCCTCTTTATCAATGCCATCCAAATCAATTTTATCTTTCACTATAAAAAACTGGGGCAAATCAGCATGAATTTCACTTATGGGCTTCTCATCTTGGGCCATTCGGTTTAAAACCATGGCTGCACCCACAAGAGAATCGCGACCCAAATGGGCTTCTTTTAGGATGACGCCCCCATTACCTTCACCGCCTAACTCGGCGCCAATTTCCAGCATTTTCTGGACCACATTGATTTCACCTACAGCCGAACGAATCACATTACATCCATATTGTTCGGCCATTTTTTCTAAAGCCAAAGAAGTTGATAGATTGGTGACAAATGTTTCTTCGGTCTCTTTATTTTTGATATAGCCTTCCGCTGCCAAAACAAGGGTGTATTCCTCACCCAAGGGTTCGCCCTTTTCATTCACCACTGCTAAACGATCTGCATCAGGATCTACAGCAAAGCCTACATCAGCGCTACTATCCACTACTGCATTTCTTAAGTCTAATAAATTTTCCGGAAGCGGTTCCGTTCCGCGATTGAATTCACCATTCCCCTCACAATGGATTTGGGTGACTTCACAACCTAAATGTTCTAAGACCAATGGCAACGCTTCTGAGCCGGCCCCATTTACTGCATCGATGACTACCTTAAATTTTCGATTCCGAATACGATTTAAGTTAATGCAGGAAAGCTCAACCGTATCAATGGAATGTTTTAAAACTGAATTCTGGTCCGGGAATCGCATACCACTCTGTGCCGTATTTTCAATTGGGGAATCGTTATCTACCAGTTTGAATAATGTTTCACAATCTTCTGGATAGAAAAAAGTGCCGTCGGCACGGACAAATTTGAGTCCATTCCATTCGATTGGATTATGGCTGGCCGTGATAATCACACCGCCGGCTGCCTCAGATCTCTCCACCATAAATTGGACAGTAGGTGTGGGAACTATACCGCATACAATTACATCCCTCCCGAGACGGATTAATTCTTCTGTTAATGCTTCTAATAGTTCATCCCCGGACGGACGGCTATCTCTTCCGATAAATATTAAACCGGGCTCCACATGGGTATGATAGGCACGGGCGTAAGTTTGGATGGTATCCCGATCCAAATGTGTGGAAACGATACCTCGAACGCCGGATATGCTACGAATAATCATTGGAGTGCCTTTAGGACAATAAAAAAGGTTCGGTAAAATACCGAACCTTTTTCATGTCTTCATAAATAACGAAAAAGTTATTTCTCATACCTTGCAAAACGTAATCGCCTGCGCACTGCTTTTTTCTTTGCGTCCCGCTGTGCATCGCTCGGTTTGATATAGAATGATTTTCGTTTGACTTCACGTAAGACACCGGCACGTTCCCACTTCTTTTTAAAGCGGCGCAGTGCCCGTTCCAGTTGTTCGCCGTTTCTTACGGTAACTTCAACCATGATCTATTTCACCTCCTCTCGATCAGCCTAAATACGTTCTTAAGGATTTACTCCGTGAACGGTGACGCAGACGGCGGATAGCCTTTTCTTTAATCTGACGTACACGTTCCCGAGTTAAATTGAATTCTTCACCAATTTCGTTTAATGTGAGGGCATAGTCACGATCGATACCAAAATACATTTTGATTACTTGTCGTTCCCGCTCTTTCAATGTTTCTAAAGATTGACGAATCTCATCCTTCAGCGATTCAGCCATAAGCGGTTCATCAGGATCAATTTGGCCGTCATCTTCAATCACATCGATAAGGGAATTTTTGTCCCCGTCACGAAATGGTGCATTCAGTGAATGGTGCCGGCGGGAAATCCGCATGGCGTCAATCACTTCATCACTGGTCATTTCCAGGTTACGTCCGATTTCTTCTTCGTTGGGTGAACGTTCAACCTCAGCCTCAAGCTTTTCAGCTGTTTTGGTAATTTTGGAGATGGTTCCAACCCTATTTAATGGGAGACGTACAATTCTGGAATGTTCGGCCAGTGCCTGCAAAATGGATTGTCTAATCCACCACACAGCATAGGAGATAAATTTAAATCCACGGGTTTCATCAAATCGGCCGCCGGCTTTCATCAAGCCCATGTTGCCTTCATTGATGAGGTCAGTCAGCGGTAATCCTTGCCCTTGATAATCTTTGGCAACGGATACCACAAACCGAAGGTTCGCTTCTACCAATTCTTTCATGGCAAGGCGATCACCTTTTTTAATGGCCTGGGCCAGCTCTACTTCTCGAGAAGGATGCAGCGGTTCATATTTGCCGATCTCCTCTAAGTATTGACTCAGACTGCGGTTGGATTCGTTTATTGCTCTACCTGCTTTGGCCATATGTTTAAACCTCGATTTTTGTTGAGGAAAAAGTTGAGTAATTTACACTTAAATATGAATGCTACCCAAGGAGTAGATATAAATGAGAGGCTAGCCTAAAAGTTTCGCGAACTCTTCGATGGATAGTGTTTCTGGCCGTCGAGTAAAATCAATTTCTTCTTTTATTTCATCATGAATATCGAAACCGCTTAAGGAGTTTCTTAACATTTTTCTCCGTTTTGAAAATGCGGTTTTAACCATTTTATTGAATTTCACAAACTGATCGTCGGCAACAATTGGATTCTCTTTTTTGGTAAATCGAAGAATGGCCGAGTCTACTTTGGGCTTGGGGTAAAAAACATCCGGGGGGATTTTGAAACACATTTCCACATTCAAATACACACCCACTACTACTGAAATTCGGCTATAAGCCTTTGTCCCCACTTCAGCAGTAAGCCGCTCTCCCACTTCTTTTTGCATCATGATGAAGGCATCATCCCAAAAATCCAATTGCTCGATGAGCCAAAAAATAATGGGTGACGTAATATTGTACGGAATATTCCCCACCACGCGGACGGGATTTGAAATTGGGATTTCTTCAATGTCTTGAAGAAGCACATCACCGTGAATGATGTGAAGGCCTTTCAGATCAGAGCGAATGGAGAGGTGTTTAATGAGAAGGGGATCAATCTCAATAGCGGCCATTTCCTTCACATTGGGGAATATCTTTTCAGTAAGAGAGCCATCTCCGGGACCGATTTCCA
>LSCF01000083.1 GCA_001577025.1 Fidelibacterota bacterium TCS55
GCCATGGGTAAAAAGATTAAAGAACTCATGGATGAGTTAAAAGTGAAGTTTATTGAAGGGGCGGAGAAGAAACACAACATCCCAAAAATGAAGGGTAAAGAAATCTATGAGTTGATTGAAAAATTTGCCCAATATGGATTCAACAAAAGTCATTCCACCGCCTACGCTTATGTGGCTTACCAGACCGCATGGCTCAAAACCAATTATCCTGCAGAATTTATGAGTGCTAATCTTACTAGTGAAATGTCCAATATTGATCGCGTGGTGATTCTCATCAACGAATGCAGGAAACTCAAGATTGATGTGGACCCGCCAGATGTGAATGTTTCCGATATCAATTTCCGTCCTGTGGATAAAAAGACGATTTCGTTTGGTCTCAATGCGATTAAAAATGTGGGGTCGAAAGCTTTAGAGCAGATTATTGCCTCTCGGGATAAACATGGCCAGTTTGATTCCTTATTTGATTTTACTGCCAATGTGAGTTTGAAATCTGTGAACCGGAAAGTATTAGAAAGCCTGAATATGGCCGGCGCATTAGATGGCCTTGAAGGGAATCGCGCCCAGAAGAATGGTGCCATCGAGACGGCTTTAAAATATGGTCAAACCATTCAGGAAAATGAAGCGAGAAACCAGGTGGACTTATTTGGCGGCGGCAGTGCCAACGGTCAGGATATGTCTATGGTGCCCCAATTGCCAAAAGCGGAGGAATGGTCAGAAAGCCAATTGCTGGAGAATGAAAAAGAAGTATTGGGGATGTATCTCTCTGGTCATCCTTTATTGAAGTATGCTGAGGACTTAGAAGAATTTTCCAATTTTGATTTTACGGAAAAAGTGAAGGGTGGTAATGGCGAAAAGGTTAGAGTCGGTGGATCTATTACAGAAGTGAAGATGCACTTCGATCGGAAGAATAACCAAATGGCGTTTTTTAAATTAGACTGCCTTGGGGGTCAGGCAGAGATCTTGGCCTTTAGCGACACCTTTGCCAAGTATAAAGAATTGATCAAAAATGACAGTGTAGTATTCATCGCTGGCAAACCCACAGATGATACGGACTTTTCCGATTTAAAACTCATTGCCGATGAAATTGTGACCGTGGAAAAGGCCCGGGACATTTATTCTAAAAATGTGAATATCCGTCTGGAGCCGAACCAGATGTCCCCCACCGATGTGGATGCACTCCTCACCATGGCCAAAGACCATGAAGGTGGCTGCGGACTCATGTTTCACATGACTTCGGAACGGGGCAAACAGCAGCGAATCTATGCACACAATGTGAAGGTGTCGGCGCATTCATCTTTCCTGAAAAAACTAAGGGACACCTACGGAAAACAAAACGTGTGGGTGTCTGATTGATTGCTGTAATCCAGCGAGCCAAATCCGGCTCGGTGACAGTAGATGAAAAAATAATCGGTGAAATTGACCATGGTTTTGTAATTCTGTTGGGGGTTACGGATACTGATGAAGAATCGGATGCAGATTATTTAGCGGACAAAATTGCCCACCTTCGTGTATTCAATGATGAAAATGAGAAGATGAATTTATCCATACAGGATGTAGGCGGTTCTGCCTTGGTCATCAGCCAATTTACCCTTTGTGGTGATACACGAAAAGGGCGCCGACCCAGTTTTATTCACGCAGCCCACCCGGAGAAGGGGAATATCCTCTATGAATATTTTATGGAAAAGTTAAAGGAAAAAGGTGTACCCGTTAAATCAGGAAAATTCGGCGCCATGATGGATGTGGCCTTGGTGAATGACGGCCCGGTGACCTTTGTTTTAGATAGTAATCAAAGATAGTAGGGCACGCTGCTAAGTACCCTACGTTTATTTATAAACTTCATCAAATTTGCCCGCCGTTGAACTTCTCGACTCAGACCCCTTTTCATTGTAATTTCCACCTTCAATTAATCCGAGATTATGGAACGAAAAATCAGAATACTCATGGCCAAGCCCGGTTTGGACGGTCACGACCGGGGCATTAAGGTATTGGCAGCAGCCTACCGGGATGCAGGGATGGAAGTCATTTATTTAGGCCTCCGCCAAACACCGGAAATGATCGTCTCTGCTGCCCTCCAGGAGGATGTAGATGTAATTGCCCTCTCCAGCCTGAACAATGCCCACATGACCATTTTCCCCAATCTGTATAATCTTATGCAAGAAAAGGGTTTGGATGATGTCCTCCTCACCGGAGGCGGTATTATTCCCAAGAAAGATGTGGCCGAACTTGAAGGCATGGGCATGGGCAAATTGTTTGGTCCCGGCACACCGGTGGAGGAGACCGTGGACTATATCACCAATTGGGTGTCGGAGAACCGCCGTTAAATGGACCTGAAAAACCTTACCGAACTAGAGCTCTATTTCGCCAATCATTTTGATACGGTGCTCTTTCCTGTATTGGCGGAGATCTATCAATCAAAGGGGGAGTATGACCGGGCCAAGCGGGTTTGTGAAATTGGATTGGAGCATCACCCCGATTCGGCTGATGGGCAATTCATTTTATCTCAGGCAGAGATGGGGATGGGCAATTTGGCTGCTGCAGAAAAGTGGATGAAAAAGGTGCTAACAAAATATCCCGACCATACTTCTGCCGCTACGACACTGCCCATGGTCCAAGAGCAATTGGACCGATCACCTGCCACATTAAAAGCCAGTTTTAATCGTGCTTTGAGTGTAGATCCCAACAATCAGTTTGCTAAGGATTATCTTTCTAAGAAACCAGCCAAAAAAGCAAAAAAGAAATCGGATATCCCTCAAAAGGATAAATCGAAAAAGCCGTTGCCGAAGGATATCAATTTAGAAGGTGTAGTAGTGAGCCCGCGTTTGGCCACCTTTACTTTGGTGAATGTGTTGAAAGGGCAGGGGCTTTACCACCAGGCCTTGGATGTCTTGGATGTTCTGGCGAAAAAAGGTGAGGATAAAAAACGAATCACCAAAGAGCGAAGGGCCATCAAGGCTGCGCTTTAATTTGCTTTCACACTGAGTTTGACGAAGTGTGATTCCATTTAAAAACAATTTTCGTTTACCATGCTTCGTCAAGTTCAGCATGACATAACTTTATGAAAATCCAAATGTACAACCACCCGGACCTCTACGATGCCTGCACAGGCCATAAGGTGGATGACATTCCTTTCTACCAACACTGGGCGAAAGAAACGGGCGGCAAAATCCTTGAACTGGCCTGCGGTACAGGGCGAGTGGCCGGCCCCCTATTATATAAGGGGTACAACTATACGGGCCTCGATCTGAGTCGTGTTTTTATTGACCACTGTAGAAAAAAATATCCAAATGGACAATTCATTACTGGGGATATGCGCTCATTTCAACTGAACCAGCAGTTTGATCTCATCTTTATTCCATTTAATTCTTTTCTCCATTTATATGAAGAAGATGAAATGAGCCAATGCCTCCAATCAGCACGAAACCATTTATCTGAAGAAGGGCGATTTCTTCTGGATATATTCGTTCCAGATCCCGAATTCCTTTACCGAGACCCCAATAAGAAATATGAAGAAATGACCATTGTACATCCCGAAGGTGGTGATTGCATCGTTTTGCAAAAAAATCAATTTGATGAGGAACGTGAAATTAATCATATCCAATGGTTTTTTGATAGAGGCGACGGTAAAGCACAAGATGAATATGTATTCGATATGCGGATGATTTACCCCGATACCATGGATCGTTTGCTAAATGAATCTGGTTTCACCATAGAAGAAAAATGGGGAGATTATGACGGGGACCCCTTTGATGAATCGAGCCTCCTCCAGCTTTATATTTGCTCGAAATTATGAATCTCAAAAAAGCCTTATCTGAACTGAGAAAAACAGACTACCGAATGGGGCGATTGATCGATGAATTCGGGGAGGCCGAATTCAACCCCATTTCCAATTATTATGAATCATTGGTACGGTCCATCGTATATCAGCAACTCAGTGGCAAAGCGGCCGCCACAATCTATGGCCGGTTTAAAGGCATGTTCAATACGGACGCCTTCCCTCACCCCAAAGATGTGCTGGAAATTCCGCATGAGTCCTTACGGTCCGTGGGGCTTTCCAATCAAAAAGCCAATTATATCCGTGATTTATCTGAAAAGTGGGATGGAGGAGAAATAGACTTATCCAATGTGGAATCAATGTCCGATGAAGAAATCAGTAATGAACTAATTAAAGTAAAAGGCATTGGCCAGTGGACCGTAGATATGTTTCTCATGTTTACCCTCGTCCGCCCAGATGTTTTCCCCTTTGGAGATTTGGGCATTCAAAAAGGATTTATGATCCTAAATAAAATGGATCGCTTGCCGAAACCGAATGAAATGGAAAAAGAAGCCGAACAGTGGCGGCCCTACCGCACCGTCGCCGCTTGGTATTTATGGAAAATCGTAGATGGACCTTTCGAATGGTGAGATCTAATTCTTTGTATCACCCTTCTTTTCGGACTGAATTTGTGCATCGGTAGGATAGGAAATCTGATTGGGCCTCGATGAATCAAAGTCAGTGGGTGATAATAAATCAATGCTATTGTTTTTATTAGCGAGAAATGATTTATTTCTATCTGGCATATTCATCACCGTAATGAGCGCTGGCGTAATATTCACAATTTCAATTTTGCTATGTCGTTTACAGTACCCGAAAAATGCATTTTCTAATTGGATACCAAAATTGTGGGTTAATGCATAGTATTGAGCGGAATCTTCCGGCGCATAATGGTGGTATTTCCCTTCCCAATCCTGAGTCCATATACCCATAGGGTTATCCCTATAGATCATTTGGTTTTTTCCGAGGGTAACACCTTCAGGTAAAAACAAAGTATTTGATGCACATCCCAAGATCAGGATTAGCAAAATAGACCGTAAATAATTTTTATTTTTTGTTAAAATAAATCTTATTGATTTCACAAAAATCTAGCTCGAGAATACCCAAAAAAACATTTTATTACTTCATATGGTACGTAAAATTGATTAAAGGTGGAGGAATTCCCTCCATATCTTTACTGAAGAATCCACCAACATCGACTGCAATTCTTCTACCTATGAATCTAGCTGAAATTGCAACTGGAAGTTCTGTGGGGTCACCCTCACCAGGAGGAAGCCAGTATTCAGCCACAAGAGCAAAAGAATTTGAAATACGTGTGTTGCCTGAAAAGACAAAAATTGGCTCTTCTGCAAAGCTCCATTCGGCTTCATCGCGAACATAGCCCCATCCAACAGTCGTTGAAAAATGTGTAAACTTATTTCCAATAGTTGCCGTACCAAATGCAAAACCTGTTCCAAAAGAAATACCTTCACCAGGAAAATTTACGTACATCATACCAGCCGCAATGCGTAGAGGCCCAGTTTGGGGCAAGGAATACTTTCCAGAAATAACTATCGGTACTTCATCAAGCGGCATCCCTGGAAATACAAACACACCAGCTTGAACTGAAAAATTATTTCCAAACCC
>LSCF01000084.1 GCA_001577025.1 Fidelibacterota bacterium TCS55
TACATTTAATTTATAAATAAAACTCATAGAAAGGCCGTACATGGCAGCACCTATCATTGCCACCAGAATTGGTAATCGTGAAAATTCCAAAGACTCGTAACCCACAAATACCACCAGTCCTGACATCCCAATCAGTATTCCCAGAAACTGAAACCATTTGAATTGAAAATTCAACCAGAGGATTGAAAACAAAAAAGCAAAAAGAGGAGTGCTGCCATTAATAACAGACATGGTGCTTGCATTAATTTCCAATGCAGCATATGAAAAGCAATAAAATGGCAATGCCACATTCGTAGCACCAATTAAAATGATGGGGAATATATTCTCCTCAATCATTTTAAAATGTTCTTTTCTAATGAAAAGGACTCCTAAGAGTAGTGAGGCTAAAATCAATCGTGCAAATACCAGACCTACTGCACCAATTGCGGGTGCGGCAATCTTGATGAAAACAAAAGCACTGCCCCACAAAGCAGAGAGCATAAGAATGTAAAGCCAATCAAGGGCAGATCGATGTTGATTCACCGTAACAAATGCTTAAAAATTTTCTTTAAATGGACGTAGATCTATTTCTTGTGTCCAAGCACTTCGTTCCTGGCTGTGCAGCGTCCAGAAGTTTTCCGCAATAGCATGGATATCAAGTAGTCCATCTTCACCCAGGCCAGCAACGAAATCAGGATAGCCTTTAACCACCTTGTCTCCATTAATCACTCCATCAATAATTACATGGGCAATATGGATTCCCTGCGGTCCAAACTCTCGGGCCAGCGATTGGGCCAACATACGAAGAGCACCCTTACCTGCAGCGAAAGCAGCAAAATTAGCCTTTCCTCGAAGAGAGCCAGATGCGCCGGTAAACAATAATGAGCGTTTAGGAGTGGCATCGCCTTGTTGCAACATCAAATTCAGAACTGCTTGCGAAGCAAGGAAACCACCCATACAAAGTATCCGCCACATGCTTTCAAAAATCTCTGGTGTAATATCAAGAAACGGTTCAGGACGGTTATTGCCAGCATTGTAAATGGCTACTTCCAAAGGCAGTCCACTGCCATTTACCACATCGATCATCGTACTGATGTCAGTTTCTTTGGTGAGATCGGCAGTAATTGCCTGAGCATGGTCACCGGTAGAATTGATTAATTCTGCAATATGTTCAACTTTTTCTGTGGTTCGGCCACAGACAAATACCTGCATGTTCTCTTTTGCAAAGCGCTTGCAGAGCGCAGCCCCAAGCCCTTGTTCAGGACCTACACCCATTATCAGAGCGCTGGTTTTTCCAGTCATAAGTTTTTTAATCCCTTTTTAATCAGTCCTCTGGCAATGATTATTCTTTGGATTTCACTGGTGCCTTCCCAAATTCTGTCAACCCTTAGCTCACGAAAGAATCGTTCTGCGACATTTTCTCTCATGTAGCCACGGCCGCCAAAAATTTGAACGACTCTGTCGGCAACTTTGTTGGCCATCTCTGATGCAAACAGTTTGACCGCAGAGCAGCGATAGTGAAGGGAATTCAAGTCTTCATCACGATCATGCGCCTTGGCTGTTTCATAGAGCATTAATCGAGCAGCCCAGAGCTCTGTGACGGAATCAGCGAGCATGAATTGTATTGCTTGTCTTTCAGACAATGCTTCTCCTTGAATATTTCTCTGATTGGCAAAATCAGTTGCTTCTTCAATCAGTCTGGCAGCAGCACCACAACATCTGGCAGCTATCATCAACCTTTCTCTGCGAAACCAAGAGCGGGTATAGCTCATGCCGTCGCTCTCAGAACCAATAAGGTTTTTTTGTGGGATAAAAACATTGTTAAATTTATAAATAGGATGGTGACTGTCAAACGTGTGAGAGAATAATGGTGTACGCACAAGTTCAATCCCTTCTGTTCCCATATCAAGAAAAAACAAGGCATCACCGAGATTTTCTTTTCCCTTGAAAATTTTTGCTTGGATAAAGAAAAAATCGGCATGATTTGCTCCGGTAACAAACCATTTTTCGCCATTGATTCGGTAACCGTTATCAATTTTTTCTGCGGATGTGTCTACCTGCACTTCTGATCCCGATTCCGTTTCAGTAATTGCAAAACATTCGTGTTTTCTTCCATCCATCAGAGGCAGGACATAGGATTCAATTTGTTCATCGTTGCAAGCATCCAACATCCATGATTGAGGCTCTGAAAAACACCAACTGAGAGCATTAGTTCCTCGTCCTAAGACTTCCCAGACCACCACTTGCTCGAGAATACCTAAGTCCTGACCTCCATAGGATTTGGGCATGTCCATGGAACTCAGACCAAGATCTATTGCCATTTGCCTGTGTTCCGCATCTATTTTCTCAGGGAGCTTCCCTTCATTCATTTCAGCTTCAACTTCCCAGGGCATTGTTTTCTCAAGGAATCCTTCAGCAATCGAAGCCCATTTTTTTGCATTTTCTGGCAAATCAATATGCATTTACTTCTCCTTTACAAAAATTTTCTAAGTTCATATTACTCTTTCTGAAATAGAGATAACATTTGATTCTGTTCTTTCAAAGGGAGAAATATTTTATTATGATTGTTGGATGACATATTTATTAAATTCTCCCTTTAATATAATTTACACCCGATACTAGATTCCTATCTATGCTCCTTGATGAGACGAAGGAGTTTCTTCTTTTCAATACCACATGACCTACAGACAAATTTCTAGTTTTAAAGATGACTACAAGATCTATAAAAAAAAGTAACCAGCATTTTCAGAAAGCGATTCATCAGCTGCCTCTTGGAGTAACTTCCAATTTTAGGTATTGGGGTGATGAAGAAACTATTTATATAGACCATGCTTCTGGTTGCCGAATTCAAGATATTGATGGCAACGAATACATTGATTACCGATTGGCTTACGGTCCATACATTTTGGGTTATGCAGATCCAAGGGTTGACCAAGCAGCACGAGAGGGAATCGATATAGGAGGGGTCTTTGCACTTTCCACAGAGCTAGAGTACGAGGTTGCACAAAAGATCTCATCAATGGTACCCTCTGCTGAATTGGTTCGTTTTTCAAATTCAGGCACCGAAGCAGTAATGGCTGCCTTGAGAGTCGGCAGAGCATATAGCAAACGCGATGGATACATCATGATTGAAGGCGGTTATCACGGTGTTTCAGATTCAGTTCTTTGGGATGTGGATCTAGATGAATGGGATCCAAAACAGGGAGATCCACAAGTGCAGCCTACCAGCCATGGAGTGCCAAGCAGCATCGGAGAGATGGTTACGCTGGTACCAATGAACGATGCTAACCGTTTGGAAGATGTGCTGAAGAAAAAACACAATGAGATAGGCACTCTCCTTATTGAGCCTATACTTGGAAATTGCTGTTCGATTGCCGCTGATCCTGAGTACATTAAAACCGTTCGATCACTCTGTGACCGTTACAATATTGTTATGGTTATTGATGAAGTCAAAACAGGATTTAGAGTAGCAAAAGGAGGCGTTCAGGAGCTTTATGGCATTGAGGCTGATATCTGCACTTTTGCAAAATCGATGGCCAATGGTTACCCGATTGCTGCAATTTGTGGCAAAGAAGATTTCATGCGTATTATCAAATATGGAGGGGTGTTGCACGGAGGTACGTTCACCGCTCATTCAGTCGCAATATCTGCAGCCAAAAAAACACTGGAGATTATCAAATCAACCGATGCGCTTGCAACCGTGAATCAATACGGACTCAATCTAAGGGATGGATTGAGCCGAATTTTAACAGATCACAATATCCCACATAGCTTTACAGGGCATCCATCGATGTCGGGATTGTTTTTCTCAGAAAAACCCCCCACAAATGCTCGAGATTTTAAAAGCTCCAATTATCCATTTTATGAAAAACTTGCTGAAGAATTGCTTGAATTTGGGGTATTATGCGAATTCGATCCAAGAGAGCCATGGTTTATTTGTGAGGCTCATGCCAAGGACGCACTGGACCCTACACTGGATGCTTTTTCGGCAGCTCTTGAGAATACGTTGAAAGGAGAAAGTGTTGAGTAAATACGATGCCATTGTTATCGGAGCAGGCCACAATGGTTTGACCAATGCGGCCTATTTGGCTAAGTCTGGCCTCAAAGTTTTAGTTCTTGAGAAAAACGATTACATCGGTGGAGCAGCTGTAAGCCGTGTACTTCATGACGGATGGACCTATTCCAATTGTTCATACGTTTGCAGTCTTTTAAGGCCTGAGATTTTTCGTGACCTGAGTTTGCAAAAATATGGCCTTCAATGTGGTTTATACCATATAGTGGTACCTGCAGGCCTAAAGCCAGGCCCTTCGCATAACTCAAACCAACTAATAACGATCCGGCTAATCCGGGACCCTGTGTTACCGCTATTCCATCAATCTGGGATAGCTTATAATCTGCCTGCTTCAGAACACTCTTTATAACTGGGCCCAATAATTTATTGTGCTCCCTGGATGCATATTCGGGGACAACTCCACCATAGCTGGTGTGAACCAATTGGGTTGCGGTGATGTGGTGAATCAGCTCATAACCATCCAGGAGAGCAGCAGCTGTTTCATCACAGGAAGTTTCTATTCCCAGGATAATCTGACTTGACATTTATTTTTGAACGATCTCTATTTTTTCCGGGATAAAGCGATTGACCCGCTGAACACCCATGGGCAAGACAGCTTCAGGAACATACATTTGCTCATCTTGTGTCCAATTTTCCCTGTAATCAAAAGTAACAATGAAATCCTCTGCATTCAGTTCGAGTAAGCGATCTAATCCGCCTTCAACTTCCAGACCTATTAGTTGCGGGATAACTGAGACTTCAACCCCTCTGGGTACATTCTCAAGTTTTATACTGATATCATGAAATTCTACTGCTCCGATGCTCTGAATATCTGCAGTTACAGTTATTGTATTGGTGGCGATACTGAAAAATTGTTCTGGTTCAAGTTTAAGAGGTAACTCCAGGGTAACATCAGCATTCACCTCTGATAATTTTATGGGAGGAACTGTAATACTGGACATTTCATTCAGCAATGAGCTAGGTCCGCGAACCGTGACAATACTTGGAGTTACCTGGATGTCACCAACCAGCATATAGCCTAGTGAAGGGGAAATATCCGACATGATATTCACATTCAGCTCTTTTTGTGCCATTTGCTCAACGCTAACCCAGACTGATTCAGGTTCAACAATATGAATCAATTCAAGATTATAATCTCTCGGCATCATAAACTTGTCGGGATGCTCATTAAAATATTCATTTAAATGATAAATTTGAGTAGTCTTGGTCTCGCTTAGCACAAGAAAA
>LSCF01000085.1 GCA_001577025.1 Fidelibacterota bacterium TCS55
AGTATCACGTTGGATCCAACCGGGAAACACCGGGACGAACCGGCTTTGCTCACTTATTTGAACATATGCTTTTCCAAGAATCGCAACATGTGGGGCAGGATCAATTTTTTAAGAAAATCCAAAATGCCGGCGGCACCTTAAATGGCGGTACCAATAAAGATGGCACAGTCTATTATGAAGTTGTACCCAATAACGCACTTGAAACTGTCCTTTGGATGGAAGCAGACCGCATGGGTTGGCTCCTCTCAACCGTGACACAAGCGGCCTTTGAAAACCAACAAGAAGTGGTTCAAAATGAAAAACGCCAGCGCGTGGATAATCGCCCTTATGGCCATTCTAATTATGTGATGATTAAAAATATGTATCCGGAAGGTCACCCCTACAATTGGACCACAATTGGTGAATTGGAAGACCTCCAAAATGCCACACTAAAGGATGTACGCAGTTTCTATGAAAATTGGTATGGACCCAATAATGCCACTATGGTAATTGCAGGTGATTTCAAAAAGACACAGGCAAAAAAGTGGGTAGAAAAATATTTTGATGAAATCAAACGAGGACCTGATCATCCTGACCCTGCTCCTCAGCTCGTCACCCTATCTGAAACTAAAAAAGTATATCACGAAGATAATTTTGCTCGATCACCCCAAGTGGCAATGGTTTTCCCAACTGTAGATCAGAATCATTTTGATGCGCCTGCCCTCGAGTTATTAGGTCAATTATTGGGTGATGGCAAAAAAGCACCGCTATACAAAGTGATTGTAGAAGAAAAAAAATTGGCGCCTAGCCTCTATGCTTACAGTGGTACCCAAGAAGTTGCCGGTACATTTAATATTGTGGCCACTGGATTTCCTACCACGAACCTAACGGATGCCGAAAATGCAATTCATGAAGCATTCGATCGATTTGACTCTGATGGATTTTCGGCGCAAGACCTGGATCGATTAAAAGCCAAATATGAAACTGGTTTTTACCAAGGAATTTCATCTGTTCTTGGCAAAGGGTTTCAATTGGCCTATTATAATGAGTATTATGGTACTCCAGACGCCATTGCCACGGAACTACAAAACGTGCTGGATGTAAATATGAGTGATGTAAAACGGGTTTATGAAAAATACATCAAAGGCCAACATTATGTTCTCACAAGCTTTGTGCCTAAGGGCCAGGCTGATCTAGTGGCTGAAGGGTCACGCCTCTTCCCAGTAAAAGAAGAGAAGATTGTTCAAAATGTGCAAAAAGAAGCAAGTGAAGGCGGCATGGATATAGCGCAGATTCCTTCTTCTTTTGACCGCTCCGTTGAACCGGAAGATGGACCCCAGCCTCGGTTAAATATTCCCCGAATTTGGAAGCAAGAAATGGATAAAGGGGTTAATCTTTATGGCGCCAAACATGACGAACTCCCATTAATCAGTTTGGGAATCAATATTAAGGGCGGCATGCTCTTGGATGACCCAAAACAGGTTGGCGTGGCCAATTTGGTGACAGATATTATGATGCAGGGTACAGCGAATAAAACGCCTGTAGAATTGGAAGAGGCTATTGATGCATTGGGCTCATCCATCAATATGTTCACAAGTACACAATCTATCGGTATTGAGGTGAGTACATTAAAACGTAATTTGGAACCTACATTGGATTTAGTAGAAGAAATTCTCTTTGAACCTCGATGGGATGCTAATGAGTTTGAAAGAATCAAACGAGAAACGGCTGAAGGCATTAAGCGGCGAGCAGCTATCCCTTCTACCATTGCATCCAATGTGTTCAATAAACTCAACTATGGGGACCATATTCTAGCCAACTCAACCTTAGGAACAGTTGCCTCAGTTGAATCCATTGAATTGGCGGATGTGAAATCCTACGTTGAAACCAATTTCGCACCTCACTTGACGACCATCAGTATTGTAGGCGATATCAGCCGTAGCGATGCCATCAAAGCTTTTAAAGGTATTGTCTCACGATGGGAAGAAAAAGAAGTGACTTTCTCTGAATATGAATTGCCCGCACCCAATAAAGAAGGTAAGGCTTATTTTGTGGACGTCCCCGGTGCAAAACAGTCTGAGATTAGAATTGGTTATTTGAGCCTACCACGCACCGACCCCGATTTCTATGCCAATACCATTATGAATATGAAACTCGGTGGCAATTTTAGTGGAGATGTAAATTTGGTTCTTCGTGAAGAAAAGGGTTATACCTACGGTGCACGGACGGGCTTTCGAGGATCTAAGTTATCCGGCACATTTACTGCATCTTCTGGTGTTCGATCAAATACGACTGAAGAATCCGTCAATATCTTCAAGGATTTAATGACAAAATATCATAAACCCATAGCAGAAGAAGATTTGGCGTTTACGAAAAATGTAACCTTAAAATCCAACGCACGCCGATTTGAAACATTGGGTGCATTGAGAGGGATGATTTCCAATATTGCCACTTATGATCTTCCCTTTGATTATATCAAAGATCAAGAAGATGTGGTCCGAAACATGACGGTCGAAAGTCATAACGCTTTGGCGAATAAATATATTCGTCCGGATGAAATGATTTATCTGGTTGTAGGAGATGCGGCTACACAGCTTGAAGGCATGAAATCATTGGGATTTGGCGACCCCATTTTATTGGACACTGACGGCAATACAGTCGAATAAATATCCTGTCTTAACCAATACATAAAAACCCTCCGCATAAAGCGGGGGGTTTTTTATAACTTCAACTATGGATTTATTCCCCACCATAAATGACTGGACTCTATTTGGGTTCATTTTTCTCGGTATTTTTATAGTACTCGGGATGGCAGAAAGCATCCGGACAAAATTGAATAAACCGCCGGAATCCACCCGAAAATTTGTCCATATTCTTGTGGGCTTGGTGGTGTGTGTTTGTCCATTATTATTTAAGGATAATACCCAGTTAATTGCGCTCTCTTGCATATTTATTGTCATCAATTGGTTATTGTTGAAATCAAATAAAATGGCCAGTATGCATGCAACGGAACGACAAAGTTACGGTACAGTTTACTTTCCTTTTGCTGTATTGATTCTGTCCTCCCTTTGGTGGGATAAACCCATAACTTTCATTTTAGCCATTATGGTGTTAACACTGGCAGATCCCATTGCTGCTACAGTTGGTGCAAAAGGCAGGATCACATTTATTCCGTGGCGGGATCTAAAATCCCGAAGAGGGTCTTTGGCCATGTTTGGCACTACATTTCTCATAATCATGATTGGCACAGATATGCTCGCCCGTTTATATGGCGCCACATTTTTTATGCCATTCCCAATATTGATCGCTGTCAGTCTTTTTACTGCATTTTCTGCAGTCCTGGCTGAATCGGTAAGTTTCCGAGGTTCGGACAATCTATCTACCCCCTTAATCACGTTTATTTCATACGAAATGTTTTTAATTAATTATACCCACGGGAATCTTCCCGGATTGATGGTGTGGATGGTGTTGTCATTGGCTGTTTTTGGATTATCATGGCATCGCAAAGCGGTCTCTTCTAGCGGGGCCATCAGTGGATACCTTATTGGCATCATTGTTTTTGGTACAGGCGGATGGCCATGGATCACGCCATTGGTCTTTTTCTTTGTCTCCTCTTCTATTCTTTCTCACCTTCATCATAAAGATTATGCTGAACGGAATATGCTACAGATATTGGCCAATGGCGGTGTGGGTGCTTTGGCAGCCATTATATATTTCTTTTGGGGATTTCCACCAGCCATCGTCATGTATTTAGGTGCTATCGGCGCTACCACAGCCGATACATGGGCAACTGAAATTGGTTTTTATTCCAAATCAAGTCCTCGCCTCGTTTTATCCAAAATAGTGGTCGATCGGGGTACATCTGGCGGTATTACCATTTTAGGTCTTATTGGATCTGTTCTTGGTGCTTTGACTATAGGTTTCATGGGTGAAGTTATACTTGGATTGAATGATTTATTGATTCCGTTGGCCGCTGCAGGTTTAATAGGCTCCCTCACCGATTCTATTTTAGGACGATTTATCCAGGCCCAATTCAAATGCAATCAATGTGGTGTCCAAACGGAAGATCGATATCATTGTGGTGAAAAAACAAAATTGATATTTGGGTCCAGATGGGTCGGTAATGATATGGTCAATTTTATCAATACAACTGTGGGTGCGGCTGTTGCCTATTTTTTCTGGATGAATTATGGATAAAATCCAACGATACGACCATGTACTCAAAACGGCTAAAACCGTTATCGATGGATATTCCATGGATGAAATTGGAAATATGGCAATCCTGTCTTCCATCCTAAAATCTGAATTTAAAGAATGGGTATTTTGCGGTTTCTATCGGGTGGTTAAAGAAAGTTTATTGGAGATCGGCCCCTATCAAGGTGATGTATTGGCTTG
The DNA here is from genome assembly GCA_001577025.1 of Fidelibacterota bacterium TCS55. GTDB lineage: Bacteria > Fidelibacterota > Marinisomatia > Marinisomatales > TCS55 > TCS55. The sequence continues at coordinate 4,375 of LSCF01000085.1, forward strand.
TGGGCATATCGATTTTAACCGTGGTGTATGCGGCGAGTCAGCACGGACACAAAAAACGGTGATTGTGGATGATGTATCTCTATTCCCTGGATATATATCATGCGATGATCAAACAGTCTCAGAAATTGTTATTCCTGTCATCAAAGATGAACAGCTTATTGCTGTTTTGGATATTGACGGAGATCAAGTCGGCCAATTTGACGACACCGATCAATCATATTTGGAAAAGATGGTCCGCCTTATATAAACAAAAAACCCCCGCCGTAGCGAGGGTTTTAAGAAGATTGATATTTGTATCTTGTTTAGATGACCTTATAAACGATCAATCCAACCATGACGATGAGAGATACAAAGATCAGGGATACACCCATATTTCCTTTTTTGATCTCTTCCCATTCGTCAATATCACTGGAGAGCCAGTCAAATACCTTCAGCGCTATTCCGACGCCGAATGCGAAACCGACGGCTGCCACAATGGACCAGCCCAGCGCCCTTCCGTACGTCATCATAAGACCTTCAAAGCTGTTCGGATCTAACATGGTGCCTCCTTTTAGAGTGTTTGGATTGAATCTTTAATTTTGCGCATAAACTCCGCCGAGTTAATCTTTCCGTCCACCATTTCCAGTATCTGCTTGTTCTCGGCAGCCGCAGAAACGATCATGGTTTCCTTCCCCATCGGTACATTCACCGTAATAAATACCTGTTCCGG
>LSCF01000086.1 GCA_001577025.1 Fidelibacterota bacterium TCS55
CCTTTCCCTTTAAATCTGCATTTAAGATTACGGCGAGCATGACGGCCAAATGGAAATATTTCTCAATTGGATCCAGATGGTTTCAGGAGGGAGAACAGATCGGAATGATTCATGTGCCGGATAAAGGGTTTAATGAAATTGAACTGCCGGCATTTTCAAATTATGACATTTATTCTACCATCAATCTTTTTATCGGTCCGATTAAAGGGCAGTTGTCCTTTTCAGGGCGGAATATGAAAAAGAATGAAACATCATTAGATGGTTTATTATTGAGAGATACACGCAGATATATCACATTTAGTAGCGAATTCTAATGAAAAAATTATTGATATTAAATTTGGTGTGGATTTGGATATCCTGTACTGAAAATCCATTTGGCGGGGAAATGAAAATTACAGATCGAACTATTTCTGGCAGGGTAAAATTAGAAAAAGTTCCATTCTATCCTGAAGGGTTCCATGGAGGTGTACTGGTTTGGTCAGAAGGTATGGGGCTAAAAGACATTACTGATATTGATGGAAGTTTTGAATTCGTGCTGCCTGCGGCCAATGAAAATTCTAGTGGCGCTATAGTTGATGGCGATTATCAAATTGAGTTTTTTATGGCCAATTATAAGTTAGAAACTGTAACCATTACATTTGCAGGGGGACAAATAGTTGATGATCCCAAAACCATTAATCTTGAAGGTGAATTTCGAAGAGATATATCCATGACTCGAATTGCAGGTGTTCATACAGTTGTTGAACCGGAAAAAATTGCAATCGGATTTGAAACCGGTTTAAAGGTTAAAGTAACTGTTACTCCTGATCGCACGGATGTCTATTTCAATTTGCGAAAATTGGTCACAAAAACCGGATCAGTCTATACAGGTCTATTGATCAAAGATCAGGCCACAGATAAATTGATGTATACCGTCGATATTGATTCTGCCTCAACCATGCGTGAATATATGGATCGGCCAAAAAAAGAGATGGTTTTTGATTTAGATTATCCCTCTTCTAATCTTCCAAAGGGATCCTACGAAGTGATTCCATACTTCTTGATTGAGCGGGATGATGTTCCTGCCAGAATCTTTGATGTATTGGATAAAGGCTATGATTTTTTTACGGAAAAATATTTTCATTATCCTTTATATCGCACTGGAGGGGAATTCGTAATTGAATAAAGCAAAAAATATTATTTATTTACCGATGAATCTACCTTACTATTCGCCCCCAATTATTCCTTGATTATGGAGATTATAATAACCAAGAAACTTTTCTTTTCTTTTGATGTAATGAATAGCATTAATTAAATGACAACTTTATTAATGTAAATGCGTCAAAAATACGTAGAGGTTTTTTAAAAAAATGATTAGGAGTTTAGTATGCTAGCAACAATGATTAATATAATCACTGCCCCTGGTGAGACTATGGATTCTATTCTAAAGGAATTCAATTGGAAACAAGCAATGATGCCTGTGGTTTTACTTATGGTGTTGGCTACCTTTTCAGGATTTATTCTTTCCGATCAAATTGCTGACCTTCAATGGGAACAGATTGAAAAAAGTATCAATAATAATGCCAATATTCCGGATGAGCAAAAAGAAGAAATTTTATCATCCCAGTATGATCGTGTGTATTCTGGTTCAGGCGCAGCAGCCATTTTTGCCTATGTGAGCATGGCCATATCATGGCCCATTCGCATTTTGTTTTGGGCGCTATTCGCCATGCTGGTTGGCAACTTATTTTTAGGGGGCGGGGGAAGCTACGGACAGGTATTTATATTAACATCTTTTGCCTATTTGCCGTCTGTTATAGAATATTTAATAAAAACGCCAATCCAATATATTACTGATAATATTATGATCTACACTGGATTGGGTGTATTGGGTATTGGCGAACAGGGAGAATTTCTCAATAGTTTCTTAGCCGGGATCGATTTATTTGCATTTTGGCGTGTCTTTTTGGTGGCGGTTGGTATGGGTATTCTCTATAACAAATCAACAAAAACAGCTCTCATTGCCATGACCGCGTTATGGATTTTTGGTCTGGTTGTTTTTGCCGGCATGGGATCATTCTTCGCCGGTTTTGCAGGATAAGAAAGGAAAATATTATTTTAAAGCGAATATTGATTCTGCTGCCCTTTACTTTGGGGATCAGTCAATCCTATTCATTGGATGAAGCAATAAAAGTTGCTTTAAACAATAAGGAAGCGCTGAAAGCATCTGCCATGGATTTAGAGTCTTCTCGGCAGAGTGTAAAGGGATCCTACAGCAGCATTATGCCCTCCATCCGGTTCTCAGGAGGCGTGAGTGAATCACGCTTCCCGACCCAAACCGGAGGCTATAATGAATCATCGGGAGAAATCCTCTTGGGGAGTGTAAGCAGCATCACCAGTGCCAGCTCCAGTATTTCTCTTTCTCAAAATATCTATGATGGTGGCGTATGGTGGAATACGATTCGTCAGGCCAAGAATAGTTATCGAATATCCGAGGAATTTGATCGACAGGTTAAAACCAACATTATTCGAAACGTCCATTCCGCATACTTCAATTATCTCAAAGCATCTCAATTGTTGGATGTGGCCAGATCCAACCTCATGAGTTCGCAACAGCAGTTGGCATTGGCCCAGCAAAAATATGAATTGGGTTCGGCTAAAAAAACTGATTTGTTAAAAGCAGAAGTCCGCTTTGGTCAATCCAGAATTGATGTGGTCAATAATGATGCAGCCTTGCAGAGCGCATACCTTACACTGAAGAATGCACTGGGGCTGATGAATACAGATCAGGACTTTACCGTGCAAGATGAGGAACGGCCATTAGAAATGGTGCCTGAATTTGATACAGGATTTGAATTGGTACAAAAATTCAATCCCAGTGTGAAGGCAAAACAATACCAAATCACCGGTGCAAAAATCGGACATAAAATTGCAAAAGGCTCCCGGCTTCCAAATATTTCTGCAAACGCCGCCATGTCCGGGAGTGCAGATAATCTGGGGGATGCCATTTCAAACAGCTATAATGATCAGAAACGGTCGAGTACTGGTTTATCCATTTCAATTCCCATTTTTAGTGGAAATAGTATTTCTACGCGCATCCAGAAAGCAAAAATTGCCGTAGATAAACAAGAGTCCGAATATTTAACCCAGCTTCAGGATTTATCTGTACAGCTTCAGGGTACCTGGATCAATTAAACAATTACCAGGAAATCATCCCAATCAATGAAACAGTACTAGAATCTGCAGAAGAAGATTTGAAGTTGGCCCAAGTGCGATATACCCAAGGGTCCACAACCATTCTAGAAGTGCTGGATGCCCAAGTATCCGTGGTTCGGGCTCGGTCATCCCTTATTCGTACAACCTATGATGCCTATATTCAACAGGCCAGTTTAAAAGCCCTATTGGGCACGCTGGATTCAGCAAATAATTAGAGGAGTAAACAGTGGCTAAATCAACATTAACAAAAAAGAAAAAATGGCTCATCTTCGGCGGGGGAGGTGTCCTATTGGTTGTCATGATCGTTGCCAGTTTAGGCAAGGATAACACAGATGCCATAAAAGTCGAAACAGAAAAAGTCAGTCTCCAAACGGTGATACACAAAGTCAATGCCAGCGGAAAGATTAAACCGGAAACGGAAGTCAAAATCTCGGCCACATCTTCTGCATGGATCGATTCTATCACGGTGAATGAAGGAGACAATGTGTCTAAAGGGCAGCATTTGATTTCATTAGATAGGAAGCAGCTTCTGGCCAATTACAATTCAACGGCTTCATCTGTCCGTTCTGCAGAGGCCAGAGTTAAACAAGAATTGGCTTCTAAAAAAAGAATTGAAAATATGTATGAGCAAAACCTCGCTTCTGATCAAGAATTGGAAGCGATAGAAGCATCTTATCAGATTGCTAAAAGTTCATTGGAACAGGCCAAGTCCGCTTTAGAATCTCGTAAAGATGATTTGGATAAAGCCCGCATCGTAGCGCCACAGGATGGTATTGTCACTGCCGTAAATAAAGAGGTAGGCGAAATGGCAGTTGGGGGCATGTTCCAAGCTGAAGTGCTCATGATTATTGCCGATCTCAATCGCATGGAAGTTATTGTGGATGTGAATGAGAATGATGTGGTTTCTGTTGAGCTAGGCGATACAACAGAGATTGAAATTGATGCTTTTCAGGATACCATATTTTATGGTGTGGTGAGTGAGATTGCGCATATGGCTCAAACATCATCAATGGGATCCGCAGAACAAGTAACCAATTTTGAAGTAAAAATTTGGATCATTGATGTGCCAGACGGCATTCGCCCCGGAATGAGCGCTACTGCTAATATAATTACGGATAAAAAAGAGAATGTATTGGCCATTCCAATCCAGAGTTTGACGGTACGGCCGGAGGGATCTGAGAAGGCCTTTGGAAAAGGTAAAAAACCAACGGGAAGACCGGAAGAGAAGAAAAAAGCCAAAGCAAAGAAAATGGAAGAATTGGTTTTTTTGGTTGCGGATAAACCGGGTGGTGTACTCCGGGATGGTAAAATGTCCGAATGGGATGAAAAGAAGGGGAAAAAATCCAAAGTGCCAAAAGATGGTCAAGTGGTACATATCCGTCCAGTAAAAGTGGGCATTTCCTCCGAAACCCATTATGAAGTCCTGGATGGATTATCCGAAGGTGATGAAATAGTTACCGGTTCTTACCGTGCCATCAGTAAAGATTTGGCCCATAATAAGGCTGTGACAACCGGAGCGGATGATGAAGGTGGTAAAAAGGGATTTTCCGTTTCGATCAAAACGTCTAAATCGGAATAGGCATGGCTGATCTCATTTCCCTATCGGGGATTAAACGCCATTATGATGTGGGTGGTGAAGTGGTTCGTGCATTGGATGGTGTGGACCTTACTATCCAGCAAAATGAATATATTTCCATTATGGGACCATCCGGTTCCGGAAAATCAACCCTGATGAATATGATCGGTTGCTTAGATTCGCCATCGGAAGGAATCTATGAGTTTGAAGGAGAATTGGTTCATGAAATGGATGATAACCAATTGGCGTCCATTCGAAACCGTAAAATTGGGTTTGTATTCCAAACCTTTAATCTTTTACCCAAGGCCA
>LSCF01000087.1 GCA_001577025.1 Fidelibacterota bacterium TCS55
CAGATTCTGAAACCGATTTAATCCGATATATGGTGAAACCCAACTTGCCCTTATTGGGACAAAAATTTGGGAAAGATCTCAATATAATTCGAACCCATCTTGGATCAGTAGAAGGTGAGAATGTTTTGAATGAGATTCGAACGAAAAAGAATTATAAAATTCATGTGGACAGTGGTGATATATCCATTGCCCGAGAAGACTTAATTATTGAAGGGGAATCGGTCGAAGGCTATACCGCATCCGGGGATGATCATGTGACGGTTGGATTAACCACATCATTGACCGATGAATTGGTAAAAGAAGGCATAGTAAGAGACGTAATTAGACAGGTGCAAACTATGCGAAAAAATGCTAATTTCGCGGTCGAAGATCGGATCAAAATTACGGGAAATCTTGATGGTGATGTAGGGGAAGCTATCCAATCATTCGAAAAATTTTTCAAAAATGAAGTATTGGCCGTTGAACTGGTGAATGATGAAGCAAGCGGTGAGTATACAGGAGAGTTTAAGATCGGCGAGCAAACAGTTCATTTCGGCCTGGAACGTGTAAATATTTGAAAGGATTAAGCATAATGGCAAAACAATATTCAAAAACAAAACTAGCGAAATTCAGAAAATCAATTGAACAGAAAATGGGGAATGTTTCTGAAGATGTGGATACTATTCGTGAAGGATTGGGTACTGCTTCTAACAAACAAGGCGGTGTGACACCGGATTCCATTTATAGTCTTCATATGGCTGATGCAGGCACCGATTCACATGAACAAGAAAAGAATTTCATGCTCATGAATCGTGGAAGCGATTATTTCAAAAATTTGGAAATCGCTTTAGAACGCATCGATGAAGGCACATTTGGTATTTGCAAAATTTGTGATGATTTGATTCCGGAAGAACGGATGATGGAAGTCCCAAATGCAACCAAATGCGTTGACTGTAAAGAAAAAGGAAAGCTTGGCTTAGGATGAGGATTCTGGTTGTGAGTGCCCTATTGGTACTCGCAGACCAAATATCTAAAACCATCGTTCGAAAGACCATGGTCCTTTATGAATCTATTCCGGTGATTCCGGATTTTTTTCATTTAACCTATGTGACTAATGATGGGATGGCTTTTGGAATCAACTTCCCTTTTGGCATATATGTTTTTTCAGCCGTATCGATCGTATTTACGGCCTTCCTATTTTGGTACCTTTGGACGATTCAGAATGATGGCATTGTTATTCGCGCCGGCATCGCGCTCATACTGGCAGGCGCCATCGGCAATTTAATTGATCGTGTATTTTTGGGATCCGTTGTGGATTTTTTGGATTTTATGATTGGCAATTTTCATTGGTATGTGTTCAACCTGGCAGATTCATATGTAACTGTTGGCATGGGCTTTGTATTGTATGATTCGCTGGTTTTAGAAAAACAACGCGAAAAACAGATCGACTAATCATGAAATCCCTTTCAGCCGCTGGGGGAGAACAAATCCGGTTGGACAAATTTCTGTCTGATCATTTATCGGACTTAAGCCGGACACAAATCCAAAAAATGATTCAGGATGGTGTGGTTTTGGTGAATCAGACCAAAGCAAAACCCAGTCTAAAACTGGAAGGAACAGAATCCATTACCTATACGATTCCCGAAGTGGAAACTGTTGATACCCATATTGAACCGGAACCTATCCCATTGGATATCTTATATGAAGATGAAGTTATGGTTGCCATTAATAAACAAGCGGGACTGACCGTCCACCCTGGTGTGGGTAAGCCCAATGGAACACTTGTGAATGGTTTAGCCCATCATTTCAAATCACTCTCAGATGTAAATGGCGCATTACGGCCGGGAATTGTCCATCGTTTGGATGAGAATACATCGGGGGTAATACTGGTGGCAAAAACCAACAAAGCCCACTCGTCTTTGGCATCTCAGTTTGAAAAGCGTACCATTCAAAAAGAATATTTTGGCATCACTTGGGGCGCTTGGGAGGATACTGAAGGGACAATTGATGGTGCCATTAAACGAAAACGATCGGACCCCACTTCTTATGAGATTGAGCCATCTGGCCGATCTGCCCAAACAGGGTATAAAGTATTGAATCAAGGGCCTTATATCAGTGCTGTTTCTTTCTTCCCAAAAACTGGTCGGACTCACCAAATACGTGTACATTCTGCCAGTATGGGTCATCCAATCATAGGCGATGATAAATATGGGGGCGGATTAAATCGCTCCAAGGGATTTATCCCCGAGGTTACAAAATCATTACGTCTCATTATCAAAGGCTTGGGTCGTCATGCCCTCCATGCCAAACAAATCTCTTTTATCCATCCCACGACCAAATCCACTATAACGATTGAGGCGCCGGTTCCAGAAGATATTAGTTCTATTGGGGTGAACGATTTTCATGGATAGTGATACTACTTTATCAGAATTTTATCATTTTTTGGAAAAAGAACGTGGCTATTCGTACCATACGATAAAAGCATACCAAAACGATTTATCACGGTTCATTTCATTTTTGCCATCCAATATTTCGGGTTTTGATCAAGTCAATCGCCAAGCAATCCGTGGGTTTTTAGCCTCAGAATTTGATAATGGATTGACAGGGAAAACAGTGGCGCGCCGTTTGGCATCCATAAAATCATTTTATAAATATCTGGTGAAATCTGAACACGTTTCGAACAACCCTGCTATCCATGTGAAAACACCAAAAGTATCCAAATCCCTCCCTAATTTTGTAGATCAAAAAGTCATAGAACGACTGATGGAAAGTCCGGATGATTCAACACCCATGGGTCTCCGGGACCGGAGTATTCTGGAATTATTTTATTCAACGGGCATCCGATTGAATGAATTAATTCAATTGGATGTGGGGCATGTAGATATTGTCAATCAGTTAATCAAAGTAAAGGGAAAAGGAGATAAAGAACGGTTGATTCCCTTTGGAAACAGAGCGAAATTTTGGATAGAAAATTACCTAAATAATCGTGGTTTATCGTTCAATTCTGCGCCATCACATACACCTTTATTTGTAAATGCAAAAGATCAAAGGGTCCCCACAAGCACGGTACAAAGACGAATGCGTAATTATATCAAATTTGTAGCTGAGGGCAACCGATTGGGACCCCATATTTTACGCCATTCTTTTGCAACACATTTGATGGATAATGGAGCAGATATCCGCGCGGTAAAAGATTTGTTGGGACACAGTAGTTTGTCCTCAACTCAGGTATATACGCATATACAGCCTGAAAAAATGAAAAAAGTATATAAACAAGCCCACCCGCACGGTGAAAAATAGGAGAGTAAATGCTTGTCGCTAGTAAAAATTTAGGATTAGACACACTGGGTATCACCGGTGTAGAAGAAGTGCATCGAAATTTGTCTATTGACCGTCTCATTGAAGAAACAGTAAATAATGGAGAAGGGGTTATTGGCCCCAGAGGATGCACTATCGTTGATACGGGTAAATATACGGGTCGTTCCCCCAAGGATAAATATATCGTGGATGAACCCACCTCCACAGATGAGCTGTGGTGGGGGCCAGTGAATCGAAAAATAGATGAAGCCATTTTTGATGAATTATATGAAAAAGTGGTCAATTACTATAATACCGATGATTCCAAAACGTATATGTTTGATGGGTTTGCTGGATTCGATCCCAATTACAGTATTAATGTGCGGATTTTGGCCAAACGGGCATGGCAAGCACACTTCGTCCATAATATGTTCATCCGGCCTGAGACAGAACAATTAAATGGGTTTGCACCTGACTTCACCATCATCAATGCATCTAGTGTATTCAATGAGGATTTTGAAAAGTATGGGATGAATTCTGAAACATTTATCATTTTTCATATGGGCAAGCGGTTAGCCATTATCGGCGGTACTGAGTATGGTGGCGAAATGAAAAAGGGTATTTTTTCTGTCCTCCATTATATGCTGCCCTTAAAAGGGGTTTTATCTATGCATTGTTCGGCCAATGTGGATGAAGATGGGGGGAACGCAGCTATCTTTTTTGGCTTGAGCGGCACAGGTAAGACCACCCTGTCTACGGATCCCAAGCGGCCATTGATTGGTGATGATGAGCATGGATGGTCCGATGACGGTATATTCAATTTCGAAGGTGGATGCTATGCAAAAACCATTAATCTAAATCCGGAAAATGAACCGGATATTTATAATGCCATCCGAAAAGGTGCCCTATTAGAAAATGTGGTATATGACGAAGCAACAGGTGAAGTGGACTATGATGATGGATCCAAAACTGAAAATACACGTGTTTCATATCCATTGAATTACATTGATAATTCTGTATATGGTATGGGCAAACCAGCTGTGGCTGGCCATCCCGATACCATTATCTTCCTCACTTGTGATGCCTATGGTGTTTTACCCCCAGTGGCCAAACTTTCGCCGGAGCAGGCCATGTACCATTTCATTAGCGGATACACGGCAAAAGTGGCGGGTACAGAACGGGGTATCACGGAGCCAAAAATCACATTTTCTTCCTGCTTTGGAGAGCCCTTCATGGTGCATGATCCCGTGGTGTATGCCAATATGCTTGGCAAACGTCTGCGCGAAACCGGCGCCCGCTGCTGGCTGGTCAACACCGGTTGGACGAATGGCCCCTATGGTGTCGGCAAACGCATGCCGATTCAGGAGACACGCGCCATTATACATCGCATTCTTTCTAAAGATCTGGATGCCGTGGCTACGCGGCGCGATGCGGTTTTCAATCTGGATGTTCCGGTCTCTATTCCGGGTGTCTCTGAACAACTGCTGACACCTCGATCCACATGGCGGGATACCGATGCCTATGATGCTAAAGCCCGTTTTCTGGCCGAAGAGTTTTCAAGAAATTTCAAACGGTTTGAGGGGCGTGTCTCCGAGGAGGTTCATGCTGCTGGTCCCGTGCGCCCGTAAGGCTCAGCATTCAGCGTAAAACGACTCAAATTCCATCTCCCGAAAAATGGGATCTACTGTTCTTTCCCAGCGTGTG
>LSCF01000088.1 GCA_001577025.1 Fidelibacterota bacterium TCS55
GCCTGTACTTGGTATGCACCCCTGTACCTATATAAAGTACCTAATCACGGATACGGGGGACTTCCAACCAATATACTTCCAACCAATATACTTCCAACCAAATGACCTTTTCTGCCATATGGATGAGCCAATTTGACACTTTGCCAATACAGGTATTCATCCCTTAACTTCATCCAACAATTTTACCATTACCGAGAAAGGATTGAGGACAAATGGACGGATTTACCATCTATCATAACCCACGGTGAGGCAAGAGTAGGCAAACCCTACAACTGTTGCGTGACAACGGTATTGAACCTACTATTATCGAATATTTGAAGGATGCACCTTCAGAAGCGGACTTTCGCATTCTCTCCAAACAATTGGGGAAGCGCCCTGCAGAGTTCATCCGCAAAGGAGAAGCGGATTTTAAAGAAAAAAATATTGGTGATCTTGTAGATGATGATGATGCCATGGCGAAGGCCATGGCTACCTATCCTAAAATTATGGAGCGCCCCATTGTAGTTAAAGGGGATCAGGCCGTACTGGGTCGCCCTCCAGAAAATGTATTGGAATTATTATAGGTCATGGCAGTCAAAATCTTTATTACCGGGGGCACCTTTGACAAAGAATACGATGAAATTACTGGAAAACTATTTTTTAAAGATACTCACATGCGGGAAATGCTGGAGCTGGGCCGATCCAAACTTGATGTAAATATTCGCACCCTTATGATGATTGATAGCCTTGACATGTCCGCCGAGGACCGACAACTTATTGTTGAAAATTGCCGGAAAGCCGATGAAGATCAAATCATTATTACTCATGGCACAGATACCATGACCGAAACCGGGAAGGTTTTGGCAGAGGAAAAACTGAAAAAAACTATTGTAATCACCGGCGCCATGATTCCATATAAATTTGGCAGTTCAGATGGCCTTTTTAATTTAGGGAGCGCCTTGGGGTTTGTCCAGAGTTTGCCCCATGGTGTTTATGTAGCTATGAATGGCCGATGTTTTGATTATGATAAAGTGAGGAAGAATAAAGAAACAGGTGTTTTTGAAAAATTATAATCTCGTTTCCTGATTCAAAGATTCAATCAGGTAGATGTAAAACTGGATTCCCTTTTCAAATGCATTGATCCCAATACGTTCATCAATCCCATGAATTCGCTTTAGATCTCCATCTTGGGTTTCAATGGGCGAGAAGCGAAAGATATTGGGAGATAAATCCACAAAATGCTTTGTATCTGTGCCGCCGGGAGAAACACCTGGGACCACCACCGTACCGGGAAACACTTCTTGAATTTTATAAGATAAAAATTTGAATTGATCTGAGTTGGGGTCCGATACGGGTGCCGGATCTCTGCCGAAACCACCGTCAGGTTGTCTAACCTCAATTCGGGGATCATCAACGATCTCTCTTACCATCTGTATGACACTTTCCGGCGTATCTCCAGGGATTATTCTGAAGTTCACCATGGCTTTGGCTTGAGCCGGGATCACATTATCTTTCACGCCTGCAGAAAATATGGTGGGAGCCGTGGTGGTCCGCACCATGGCATTGCCCGCAGGATTATCAGATAAGATACCATCAAGCAATCCCCCAAAAAGCCACTGATTGGCCATAACCATGCGTGGCAAAAACCCCAATTCCGGTGCCATAGCGTTGAGCATATGTTTGATGGGGCCATCCAATTGTGGTGGTAACGGATTGGCTTGAAGTTTTGAAATGGCATTGGCGAGAATACCGATTGTAGTTTCTTTTCCCGGCATGGATGAATGGCCACCGGAATCTTTGGCCACCAATTCTAGCGTGATATATCCTTTTTCGCTGACGGCCACGAAAGCAACTTGCTTATCGATGCCCATACCCAATTTATTGGAAATACCGCCACCTTCATCCAACACAAAATCAAATGTAATACCCTGTGATTTAAAATAATCGGCAGAGAATTTCGCTCCCTCATTTCCGCCAATTTCTTCATCATGGCCAAAAGCTATATAGATAGTCTGCTTTGGTGTAAACCCCAAATCAATTAAATGAGAAATAGATTCCATAATTGCAAAGAGACTCCCTTTATCGTCCATTGCGCCTCGACCCCAAACTGTTGTTGAATCTTTGGTGCCGTTAAATGGAGGGTAAGTCCACTGGTCCAAGGATTGCTGATCAATTGGAACGACATCCATGTGAGCCATAAGTAGAATGGGCAGTTTCGTTTGATCTTGCCCTTCCCATTTGAAGAGTAGGCTATGGGTATTGATGGTATTGACATCCAGTGTTTTGAATACACCAGGATACTCATTGCGGAGCAATTTATGGAAATTATTGAAATGTATATATTCAATATTATCTGAATTCATTTTTGAAATAGTTGGGATCTTGAGTCCTTTTGAAAGGCGATCTACTGCTTTTTGGATATTAACCTGTTTCAATTCTGCGTTTTGAATTTCAACAGATGTACTCCCAATTCTTACTGTATTAACAATAAGGATGGTGATAAAAAAGACTACGAAAAAACCAATAAATTGAAGCCCTTTTTTCATTTATCGGTTTCCCAATCAATAATGATCATTTCAGTTTGTCTCGGGTCAATATATTGACAGGATTTTCCATCAAAGAATGCATCTTCTTCTAGCATAATGGCCACTTCCTTATTCCATGAAGGAATAAAAATCTTCGCATTCAGTTCAATAGAATAGGCCGTATTGGGATAGAGCGGGTAATCCCCATTCACCGGTACACCTTCTTGTTTATCCCACATACCAATAGTGGGTCCAGATCCATGACCATAATATCCAATAGGATGGGTGTAAATCTGAGGTTTAATGCCTTCTTCCTTTGCCTGGGTTAGGGCAGCGTGAAGCATTTCATTTCCAGTTTTCCCCGTTTCAAATTGATCAGTCAATATATCCTGCAGTCGGTTACCAGTGGCTAGCGCTTTTGCCAATTCGTTAGGAACCGTATCTTCCCCCGGCATAAGTACATATGCGTGCTGTTGTGTGTCTGTATTTAAACTGAGATAAGTGATGCCAAAATCCACGTGAAGTAAATCTCCCGGACGGACCACATTATCCGGTTTGGATTTTGAAAAGGCTTCCAAAAAATTAAAATTCTGCTGGTCATTTCTTTGAATATCCACAGAAGGGTGAAACCAAGTAACGAGATTCAGGTCACGAATCCGTTCCCGATACCACCATACAATATCGTCAGTCGTGGTTACGCCCGGCGTAATGACCTTTGCAGAAAAGCCTTCTTTAATAATGTCATGGGCAATCCGGCAAATCTTTGGATAGACTTCCATTTCCTTTTTACTGCGGGTTTCGAGCCAGCCAATAGCCACTTGCTCAGCGCTAACGATCCGTTTCTGATATTTTCTGGGGAGCGCTTTTTTAAATAGATCGTACTCTGTGGCGGTCAATCCGTCAGCTTGCGCAAAAAATTCGCTCATATTTATACCGATCTTTTTCGGATCTTTATCTTTGATTAAATCAGCCAATGCTTTGTATTGATCAGGCTGTTCTTCAGGATCCCACGCCTTTTTAAACACTTCACCTACATCATATCGTGCCACCGCAAAGGTTTCCAAAGGCTTATTTTGTCCCGGATCGAATACAACAAGGACAGTTCTCCGCCGAGCATTGAGCCAAGTAGCAGGGAGCATGGTGCGAATCACCGGGTCTTCATTGTATTCACGGGCGATGATGAGCCACATATCCATATCATTTCGCCGCATGATTTCCGGCAGAACAGTTTCAAATCGATCTTTAAGCAAGGCATCCCGAACTGCAGCCCGTTCTCGCATGGGTAAAATATCGTCTTTAAGGTTTCCACCCCATGCTAAAGTGTTTAATAATAATAATATGTGAATGGTTTTAATCTTCATTTTGTGTACTCATTATCTCTGTTGTGTGAATAAAATGGATACGAATATGTCAGAAGTCTGAATAATCATGCAATGAAAATCAGAAGGGTTTATATTTAACTTCTGTACCATAAAAGGAATAAGACACTTGTACACCATTTGTTCATCATGTAAACAGGTGGACCACAGTCCGCCCACGCCCATATGGCTTTGCGATTGCGGAAAACCCAGAGAAGTCCACTACGATTGGGAAGGCCAACAACGGCCCATAGATATAATAGGTGACAATGATTCTCTTTGGCGATACCAAAGTATATTGCCTGCAGTGGATGAAATGGTCACCCTCGGAGAAGGAAAAACACCCCTGCTTCAAGTTGATAATAATGTGTGGATTAAAGATGAAACTGTAAACCCCACGGGATCCTTCAAGGATCGAGGCATGGGCCTAGCTGTTACTATGGCGAAAGCACAAAGTGTGGAGTCGATTTGCCTCCCTTCCGCCGGGAATGCTGGTGTATCTGCAGCGGCATATTGCCAAAAAGCAGGAATCGACTGTCATGTATTTTTACCCGAAACCATCCCCACCCCATTTAAAGACGCCACCGAAAAATATGGCGCCAATCTGGTTTTAAGCGGCAATACCATTTCTGATGCGGCAAAGACAATGTTAGATCAAAAGGAGAATAATTGGTTCGACATTTCCACATTGAAAGAGCCTTTCCGCGTGGAAGGTAAAAAAACTTTGGGCTATGAAATTGCGGAGCAGATGGAGTGGACACTTCCGGAAGTAATCATTTATCCCACCGGCGGCGGCACAGGGTTGATCGGCATGTGGAAAGCCTTCCACGAAATGGCGGGTATGGGGTGGATTGATAGCAAAATGCCGCGGATGGTAGCTGCACAATCTGATGGGTGCGCTCCGGTGGTGAGCGCATTTCAAGCCATAGAAAAAGATACTGTATTTTGGGACAACAGTGATACCATTGCACTGGGGCTTAATGTGCCGGGACCATTGGGCGGCCATTGGATATTGGATATATTGGCTCAAA
>LSCF01000089.1 GCA_001577025.1 Fidelibacterota bacterium TCS55
TCCGGAAGAAAATTAAATCAGTTTTTTCTCCATCATCAGGCTGCCCCACTTAGAGGTGCCATTGACTTCAAATCCCTTTTTTTCGTATAAGCGTTTCGCTGGCTCATTTTTCGGCATGACTCGAATCGTCATTGTTTTCATATCCAATTCACGCGCTTTTTTTTCTAAAAATTCCAGCATTTGAGTCGCGAGGCCTTTGTGCCGAAACTTGGGATCTATAAAAACATGGAGGGCGTGGGCCCGCTTTATGTCTTCACTAATCATCATGTTACCCATGCCAACGATCCAATCATCCGATTTAATGACATAGCTGTCAATGTCATCATATGAATAGGTGAGGGCAACCCAGTTTTTAAACTTAAATGGATACTTCATCCGTGGATCCGTCCAATTGAGCTCTTTTGGATTTTTGAACCAAGTGGAAAGAACGGACTCTAAGATTCGGAGGTCTTTCTGATTTTGATAACTGATTTTTTCGATGCTGATGGACATGGGTCTTTAACAATAATGTTGTAAGTTTATCCCTTAAATTTAGTCCCAATGAAGTCCATAGTACCCATCTCAAAATTTAAAGAGGGAGAAACCATCCGAGGCTTTTACCTATGTGTTGAAAAGCATATCCGTCACACCCGTGCAGGTGATCTATATTTGGATTTAGTGCTGCGGGATCAGACGGGCCAAATCCATGGCAAAGTATGGGACAAAGTTTCTGAATATCATGAAAAATTTGATAGTGGAGACGCAGTGGCCATCAAAGGAGAAGTAGACCTTTTCTTGGATCGGCCTCAATTGACGGTAAAACGAATCAATAAGGCTACGGTCCAAAACTATGCCCGTTACGGATTTGATCCGGCACTGGTGGTGCCCACAGCAAAGGATGACCCCAAGGCCATGTGGAAAGAAACCATGGCCATTATCAGATCCATGAAAAACTCCTTCCTGAAAAAATTAACTTTTCAAATTTATCAGGATCATAAAGAAAAATTATTGGTTCATCCTGCGTCCGTATCCATGCATCATAATTATCGATCTGGTTTTTTGGAGCATGTACTATCCATGGCCAAATCTGCAAAAAGATTGGCACCCCACTATGAGGTTGATGTCGATCTTGTGATCTCGGGTGTTTTACTTCATGACATCGGGAAATTGGATGAAATTGAATCGAATTATGAAGCAAATTTTACCGAAGAAGGAAATTTGATTGGCCATATTGTCATGGGGCGTGATATGGTGAGAAAAGGTGCCAAACAGATTAAAAAATTCCCCAAGGATTTACGACTAAAAATGGAACATATAATCTTGTCCCACCAAGGCAAGTATGAATGGCAGAGTCCGAAGAAGCCGGCCTTTAAAGAAGCACTGTTGGTCCATCTTATTGATGTATTGGACAGCCAAATGAATATCATGGATAAGGCCCTTTCAGACGATCAGGAAACTGGAGACTTTACGAACCGCCATAATTATTTTAGAATCCCATTATATAAAGGATCTGATGGCACTAAATAATTTGGTCCGGGCGGCAATTTTTTGCGCCTTGGCTATCGGGATGGGGTTTTCACTGATGATGGTTCCCAATGTGGAATTGATGACGGTAATCGTTTTTTTATCAGGCCTAACACTGAGATGGAAATGGGGTGCATTGGTTGGTGGAACGGCCATTTTTATTTATTCCGGTATGAACCCCATGGGCTCCGGTTTGAGTTTCCCGCCACTATTTATCATGCAAATAGTGGCCATGTCACTCATCGGCAGTTTGGGCGGATGGCTCCGCCCTATTTTTTTTGTAAAAAAGATGAATACGTTTACTTTGGCCGGGCTGGCACTTGTGGGCTTCTCATCCACACTCATGTATGATGTTTTTACATTAATTGCTTTTCCGCTTGCGACAGGATTGGGGCTATCCGGAATCATGGCGGCATTGTTAAAAGGATTAGGGTTTACATTACTCCATGAAATATCCAATGCGGTTGTATTTGTTATAGCCGTTCCCACAGTGGTAAAACATCTTAAATAATTACATGAAAAATCTTCGATTTATTTTTTCTGGTATGTTGTGGGGGCTCATTCATGGGCAGGTGGCTATTCCCTTCGATTGGGGTGGGCAAAATGGGATGCTTATTCATGAAGGATCACTATTCTGGAACCGGAGCTGGACATCCGGCGTTTTGCTGTTTGACGGTACATATACATCTTTCCCCAAACGATTTGGGGACTATTCTTCTCAACAATTCAAACCAATAAGTACAGGAAATTTGCCCGAATATCAGCCATTGCCTGATTCAATACGGACTACATCCCAATTTGATTATTATCGTGGGGATTATATTTATGATCAATTAGACCTTAGGGCCAAGTATGAAGCAAAGAATCAGTGGATACATATCAACGGATTTAAACGCACCCATGGAGGCAATACTGGATATTATCTTCACCCTGCTGGAGGAAAATCACCTATTCATCATAATTTTCGGTTGGATTATGGCGTCAAGCGGGGTGAGCGTAGAATAGAAGTCAGTGCCGGCCGATATGTCACCAGAAGCGGTTTGCCGGATTCTACCCAAAATGGTTCAGAAGATGACAATATTATTACCGCCGGTTTTCGAATTGAGCAGCCCATAGGGCAATGGGTAGTCAATAGTCATTTTGCCCAGTTTGCTCAACATCGAAAGGTTCACCATTCCGCTTTGTCAGATTCAAATTATCGTGATATCAATAGGAATCTGCTCAATCTTCAATTGAAATCGCCATCCGGCATGGTATATGGAATTGAACAACAAGCACAGCAGATTAGTTCATCCATCCATAATCGATCATTGGTATGGACCAAGTTGTATGGACGAAAGCAAATGGGTTTATTTTCCGTAATGGGTGGTGTGCAAATTTTAAATTCAGATGATGCATTTCCATTTGTCTGGGAATTAGACTATCATAAGCCGATTGGGAATGGCTATATAAAATTTTCTTCCTTAGGCGCGCCCACACCAAAACATCCGGATTTAGACGACCCTACCGATGGCACTGCATTCGAATATTGGAGTCGATCATCCATTCGAGGAGGCTATCAAACCTCCACTCTTGATATAAAAGGATACTTGGCTCTAACCCAAAATAGTTTTATTGGTACCGATAGTACCTTTGTTACACTGGCCGGTGGAGAAATCAGTTATCGGTTTCAGAATGGGTGGGGACTGTTTTCTTCATTTTATACCCAGCTTGATTCTAGCCAATATTTAGGGGGTATCGGTACACAAATTGAAGCAGGGATGAAAGGCAAACTGAACCTGTTTAAAAATGCCATGAAGATTGATGCCACCATTTGGGCCACTGGCAGTCAGGGGCGAATGCGTTCATTTGCATATCATCCCATTTTGCAAACACCCTTTAAACATCAAAACTCAGATTGGGCATTACCCGATCGTTGGCTTCTTCACTTTGAGGCAGTAGCCAATATATCCGGTGTGTTAGTGACCTATAGGATAAACAATCTGCTCAATGCATTTGGTGAAACCGGCGACCAAGCATGGATTCGTCAAAATTACTTATATCCACCCTTGGGCCGCATGATGCAGTTTGGCGTTTCCTGGTCCTTTGATAATTAATCAATCTCCTTTTCATAAAGAATAAAATCACCGGGAATTGCGCCTACTTCGTAGGTCTGCAGCATTTCATTTTTTTCGTTAAAAACATATACCGTATCTGGTGCCACATAATCCGTTTGCCCAATAAAAATATAATCACCGACTGCAGCTGCTGAATAGATACCATCAGAACTGCCGATAGTTTGACTTTTATTCATGGAAAGATCTCCATTCAATTGTGCAACGCCACCTTTGAAGGATCGATAAATTTTATCATTAAAAATAATTAAATCTGATCCAATGTCATTGGCTTCCCCCAAATATTTAGTTGTGACTGTACCTGATGAAAGATCAATGGTATTGTTGCCGGTAAAACTGTTCCAATTTGCATCATAATAAGCGCTGGCCACAAACAACTTACCATCAAGGATTGCCATTCTGCCGGGACCGGAAATGACCGTGTATGTGGATACAATACTACCATCCAAGGATAGTTTCAAAACACGATTGTCAAACGACCAATCTGGTTTCATGGTTATACTCACATAGAAGTGATTATCGTGAATCAAAATATCTTCTGGCATGCCATCGAGATCGATGGTTTTATCAACGGAGTTGGATGACAGGTTAATCACCAAAATGCCCTTGCTGTTCCAAGCGGTGACATATCCTTTACCTTCGTGTATGACCATATAGCGGGGACTGGTTCCTTTTAAGTTTATCGACTGGGTATGGATGGCCTGATCACCACTCAGATCAAATATTTCAATGGAATGGCTCGTATTATTTACCACATACAATTGATCATCTGATAG
>LSCF01000009.1 GCA_001577025.1 Fidelibacterota bacterium TCS55
TTTACCGAAAGGCAGTGGTCAAGACTTTAGAAATTTATGGTGGCCGTCATCGTTATATCCCTGCATTGGCTGGTCAGAAGAAATTCAATGTGTCTGAAATTGTGGTGAATCATCGTCCTAGAATTCATGGTGTAACCAAATATGGTGGATCCAGATTATTTCATGGTCTATTTGATCTCATTTCTATTTTATTTTTATCCAAATACACACAAAGTCCGCTTTATTTCTTCGGGCAAATTGGATTATTTACATTTTTAAGTGGATTGGGTATCGAACTATATGTCTTGTATTTAAAGTATGGATTGGGCGAACCTTTCGCAAAACATATGGCGCTCTTAATGCTGGGCGTACTCATTATAGTTGTGGGAATTCAGTTTTTTTCCATCGGATTGGTGGGGGAAATGATTGCCAATTCAAACCAAGATAAAGAATCCCGAGTGAAGGGCATTCTTAAATCTTAATCGACTTTTAATTTTCTGATGAAAATTGTTCTTGTTGGGCCGTTTCCGCCTTATCGTGGCGGCATATCCATGTTTAACCATTCTTTAGGCCTTGAATTGGCGAAAAATCACGAAATCCATCGTGTTTCATTTTCTTTACAGTATCCAAAATCATTATTTCCGGGGAAGTCTCAATATTTTGATTTTGAAGGGGAACCTTCAGAACAATTAATTAATTCAGTCAATCCCGTGTCCTGGCGGAAAACTGCACGATGGATTAATAGAATTCAGCCCGATGCAGTCGTATTTCAGTATTGGATGCCCTTTTTTGCCCCCGGATTTACATCCATCGCCAAACAGGTGAAAAGAAAGTGCGGCGCCAAAATCATTGTAAATTGTAATAATATTACGGCACACGAGCCAAAAATGACTGACCAATTAATGACGGCAAATTTTTTCAGGTATTGTGACGGGTTTATGGTTATGTCCGATACGGTTGAGAATGATTTGAAGTCGATTGAGCCCGATCCAAATTATAGAAAATCACCCCATCCGCTTTATGATGTATTTGGAGAATCAATTGACCAGACGGCAGCTAAAACTACATTGGGGATAACAGAAGAAAAAGTCATCCTTAATTTTGGTTTAATCCGGGATTATAAGGGGTTAGACTTATTGATTCGCAGTGCAAAAATTCTCAAATCACAATTGACTAATTTTAAGATCCTCGTGGTGGGTGAATGTTATGGCAACGAAAATAAATATATAGAATTGGCAGAAGAAAACAATGTGATGGATGTAATTGATTTTCGATTTGATTTTGTCCCCAATGAACGGGTTCACGAATATTTTTGCGCAGCAGATGTGGTAGTCCTTCCTTATAAATCAGCGACTCAAAGTGGGGTAGTGCCAATCGCCTATCATTTTGATCGGCCGGTTGTGGTATCGAACGTTGGCGGGCTTCCGGAGATCGTAGAACAGGGCAAGTCCGGATTCATTTGTGAACCTAACCCCGAAGAAATAGCAGATGGTATTAAACAATATTTTAACCAATCCTCGAATGACTTCAGGCCATTTGTCGCAGAATATAAACATCGATTCTCTTGGTCAAAATATGCAGATACATTATTGGAATTGGTCCAGTCATGAATCATCCATCTATCAACATTTTTGTATTAAATTGGAATGGGCGGGACTTGACCATGGATTGTTTGAAATCCATCGAACAAGTAAACTATTCTGCACATAAAGTTTATGTAATTGATAATGGATCTACGGATGATTCGGTGTCGGCAATCCAAAAGAAATTTCCACAAGTGGAAATTATTGAGCTAGATCAAAACCTTGGGTATGCCGGCGGCAATAATGCAGGATTCAAGAAAGCAACTCAATCTGACTATTCAATCTTTTTGAATAATGATACCACTGTTGATCCGGACTTTATTGCACCACTCATACAACCAATGGCGCAAAACGAAGGCATTATGCAGACTGCCCCTAAAATTTATTATGCGGATAATCCGAACACCTTATGGTTTGCAGGGGGCAATGTGAATCTTTTCATTGGGTTAATCCATCATAAGGGCATTCGAAAAAAGGATATAGGTCAATTTGATCAAATTACAGAAATTGGTTATGCCACAGGATGCTGCTTTTGTATACGGTCAAAAGATTTTGAAGGATTGGGTATGTTTGATGAATCCTTCCCTATGTATGGGGAAGATGTGGATTTATCCTTACGTTTAAGAAAAAATGGTGGCGTTATTCAGTATATTCCAAAATCAATGATTTGGCATAAAGTGTCTGCTTCAATGGGTGGCGGGTATTCCATCTCTAAATGGCGAAAAAAGTTTATCGGAAAAATGAAATTAATTACCAAATTCACTAATCTATTTATGAGACCAATTGCCATTATTGTGGCCTCCGTTTTTGGCTTTCTTGAACTGGTTGTAACCATATTATTTATGATAATTAGGAAAAATTAATGAAGGGTTATTCTGAAAATTATTGGGCCAAAAGAGCCAAACAGTACAATAAAACAAATTGGGTAAAAAATAACAGTTTTATTGATGCTTTTATTGGAATGATACCTAACAATCATTATCCCAATATTTTGGAAGTTGGAATCGGGACAGGCGCAGTTGCAGAAAAGGTGTCTGAAAGAATTGGGCCATTAACGGGAATTGATATTAGTCAAGAAATGATTGATAAAATCAATCATGATGGCATTACACCCATTGTGGCCAATGCCCATAATCTTCCATTTGAAGACGAATCATTTGAATTAATTTATATGCGAAATGTGATTCATTATATAGACGATCCAAAGAAAGTATTTTCAGAAATATATCGATGCTTAAAACCGGGTGGTCAGTTTTTATTTTCTCAAGTGGTGCCGCCGGATGATTCGATTTCAAAAGAGTATGATTGGTTAGTCGGGCGAGATATTCATTATCCTACAAAAAGAGAAATATTAGGATTATTTTCTTCCTTTCATTCTGTGAAGCAGGACGATTTTGTTTTAGAAAAACAGAGTATCATGAATTGGTTGAATAACACGTGTCAAAACGAAGATGAAAAAGCAACGATCATCGAGCGTCATCGGGCCACTTCGGGTGCTTATCGCCTCTTATCCAATTATGAAGACGCTTCTGGTGATATTTTAGTTGATATTAAACATTTAATGATTTTAGCACAGAAATGAAACAAATCACGCAAATTATAGCTACTAACTATAAAAACTCTATTTCTTCAAGCAATGTGATTGATTTTTGGACTGTCCAAATTTGCAGAAGAATTGCATCAATACTGGTTGCAATACTAATCAAAACACCACTTTCTCCAAATGCAGTTTCTTGGATATCTTTTGTAATCAGTCTTTTTGCGGGATTTTTTCTTCTACCAAATTTTTATTTTGTTTCTGCTATGTTATTTTGGCTTTCCTTTGTATTTGATTGTGCAGATGGTCAGCTTGCATTTGAAAAGAAACAAGTTTCTAACTATGGGAAATATCTAGATCTCTTACTAGATGCACTAAAAGATGTAATAACCTACTCAATATTTTTGATATTGTTATACGAAACACCATATAAATGGTTTGCTTTTCTAAGTCTTATAGCAGTCTCAATGTCATTTGTTTTTGATTGGGTGAATAGAACACTTGAAGAGGAAGTAAAACCAAGCAAACCTAATGTAGAAAATTCTTTAAAATTAAAATATGGTATTATCTTTTGGAGTGCTCCAATAAGAAATTTTATTATTGTAATATCGTTGGTTATAGGGTATCCAAGTATTGTTAGTGTGTACAGTTCAATAATTGGTGGATATCTTACAACTAAGAAAGGATATTTAACTCTATCCAAAATTAAAAACTAGTAAACTATGAAACCTACATTATCAAATCTCAAAAAAGTTATTAGGAAATCTTACGAACCAGAGCCTTATGCTAGATATTTCATTAGACCAATTTCAATTTTGTTTACTTGGGTCTTTGTAAGGACATCAATTTCTGCAAATCAAGTAACAGTATTACAAGAAATTCTAGGAGTTTTAGGTGCTATCTTAATTGGTCTTGGTAATTTGAAGCTATCTCTGATTGGCGTTCTCTTTCTACAACTCGGATATGTCTTGGATTGTAGTGACGGAGAAGTGGCAAGGTGGAAAAACCAACAATCTGTAAAAGGAGTGTATTTGGACTTAATAGGTCATGTGATTGTGATTCCTTCATATTTATATGCATTTGCGTTTGGTATTTGGATGAGGACAGGACAAATTGAAGTCTTAGTTGTTGGATTTATAACTGCATTGTTTACTTTAAAATTGGAAAGAGACACTATGTTATCTGTAGTTGATACATTGATTACAGAAACAGACAATCCACAATATGATTTTACAAGTTTAACCAAAGAGATAGACAAATCTGATAACAAACTCGAAATGGGTAGTGCTGGTGCAATAGGAAGAAGATCATTTTTGCAATCATTTTTCAGATATCCAACATCAATGAATGTTATCACTATAGTTTTAACTATTGAATATATTTTTGCTACAAATCGAATAGAGTTTGAATACTCCTTGTCATATCTTTTGTTAATGTTCTATGGAATTGTTTTATTTTTTGGACGACTTTGGAATATCAAAACAGTATTTTCCAAAGATTTAACAAAAAAAAGATTTCTGCAAATACTTAAAATTGCACAAAATATTAACGATACTAAGTCGGAATAAAAAATCTTGTCGAACTATACTCCAGCACAGAAATTAGCCAAAGAATCTTCCATATCGTTTTCTGGTATGAGTTTTGGGCAGTTTATGCGTTATGTGTATACTGCTTTGTTGGCTCGGTGGGTAGGTGCAGAATATCTTGGAATCTATTCAATAGCAAATGCTGTAACTAGAATTTCTGAAACTATCGGTAAAATGGGTCTTGATACTGGTGTTCTAAGATTTGTTAGTAAACATAGTAACGAAATATAAAATATTTGTAACAGAAATGTTGAATCCATTCATTTTGTTACTCGTAATGGTTGTGTCATTCCTTTTTATCTCAAAAGATTATGCGATTATTTTACCGGTTATCGTATCATCAGTAATAGGATTTATTGTTATCATTGCTTTCTTAAAACGACTTGTAAATGTTGGATTCTCCCAGATTATTTCAGCATCATATTCTAAAGATTTGATGATGGATGAAATTAACCTTTCTAATCTCGGGATGAAGGGGAAAAAAGCGGTAGAATCATTGTATAGTGAATCTGTAATTATATCAAAACTTGAAGCTATATATAATTCAGTGACATTAGCATGAATACGGCCAGCAAAATAGCCAAAGAATCCGCCATCACATTTACCGGATTGGTTTATGGGAATGTAAACCGGTATGTTTATACAGCTTTGCTGGCCCGTTGGGTTGGACCCGAATTCTTAGGTATTTACTCATTGGCCAACTCAATCATGTTGATAGCTGAGGTATTGGCAAAGATGGGGTTGGAAACGGGAATTATGCGATTTGTAAGTCGATTAAATCCCGACACCGATCAAGAAAAGATCCAATCTGTCATTGGTTCTGCTATCAAAATGACAGCAATTTTTTCATTGGCCATCATGGTTGGGCTCATTGTGTCATCAGGGGCCATCGTTCACCAATTATTGAATGAAAGGGCATTGCTTGCATCCGTATTAATCATTTTTGCAATCGCCATTCCATTTAATGCTCTTACATTGGTTTCAGCATATGCCACGCAGGGCTTCAAACGGTTAAAGTATAAAACAATGGTCACTCAGTTTTTGAATCCTACTGTATTGTTGTTTTCAATGATTGGGTGCTATTTCTTTATTTCGGTTGAATCCGCCATTATGTTTCCAATGCTAACCACAGGCGTGATCGGATTTTTTGTCATGACCAAAGTATTGAAATCTGTGTCCGGTATTCAAGTGGGACAGATGATTGGCGGTTCTTTTGATCAAGCATTATTAAAATTTTCATATCCCCTTATGTTTGTCACTATCCTGCAAACATTCATGCATTGGATGGACATTCTCATGCTGGGCTATTTTGCCGATGCAAGTGTGGTAGGGATGTACCATCCGGCGGTGAGAACAGCGGGACTGCTCCAAGCACTTTTACTATCATTTTTGAGTATTTATGCGCCCATGGCTTCCCAATTCCATGGTGAAGGGAATAAGGAAAAGCTATCTTCTACCTATCAATTGGTCAGTCGATGGTTATTAATGTGCGCCATTCCCATAGCATCCATATTTATTATTTTCCCTGAAAAGGTTTTGCTTCTGTTTGGATCTGAATATGTGGCCAGTAGTCAAATTTTAGTCATCCTTACAGTCGCCACATTGATTCAAGCTATCTTGGGCGCTGCAGGACCAACCCTCAGTATGTCTGGTTATACAAGACTGGTATTATGGAACACCATTGGCGCTTTCATCCTTAATTTTGGATTAAATATTTGGTTAATTCCTCAATATGGGATAACTGGTGCAGCCATGGCTACTTTGATCTCTTTAACGGCTGTGGGTTTGGCCCGAGTCATTGAAGTGGGCATCATTTTAAAAATGAGTTTTATCAATCAAAAATTAATCAAGCCGATTATTGCTGGATCCATAACATTTGGAATCCTTGGGCCATTAAAGCCATTCCTTATGGATTATCATACATTAATTACTTTAATGATTGCAGGATTAACTTCTGTCCTCATTTTTGGCACCTTGATTTGGCTTATGAAAATTGATGCAGAGGATAAAGAATTTTTGAACGGGCTTGGTATATTAAAAAGATTAATTAAACGATAATGAGCATCAATATGAAATCACCAATCGTGATGGCTACAGCCTTGTTGGTTGTTGTTGTGGCCTTTTTATTTAATCCGGTAATTTTTGGTGGTAAAACGTTTGGCTCACCCGATAGCCTCAGTCCAAAAGCTGTGGGAATGGCCTTGAATGAAGTGGCAGAAGAAACAGGTGAGTTTCCTCAATGGCAGCCTTGGGTATTCAGCGGTATGCCATCAGCAGAAGCCTTTACCCATATTTCAAAACTATACTTCCCCGAACACCTGTTTAAATTGTTTTTTCTCCCGGGGATGATGATCCAAATGCTTCACCTTATATTCGCCGGGATAGGCTGTATTTTGTTATTGAGGCATTTGAAATGCTCACCATTCGCTGCCGCATTGGGCGCAGTAGGATTTATGGTTACCCCCTATATGACGACTATGGTGGTCCATGGTCACGGCAGTCAAATGATGACTGCAGCATACATCCCATGGATCTTCTGGCTGACCGTTCGGTTGTGGGAGAAACCCAATTTCTGGGATACCGGTTGGTTGGCCATTTTAATGGGATTTCAATTACAGCGTGCCCATGCCCAAATCGCTTATTATACTTGGCTCTTAGTTGGTGCATATAGTCTCATGGTATTGGTGAATGGTTTTATCCGGAAACAGAAAAAAGGTGAATTGTATTCCGGTTTGGGTTTATTTGCAGTCGCCTGTGTTATGGGGATTGGGCTATCATTATTAATTTATTTACCGGCTATGGATTATACACCATTTTCAGTCCGTGGTGGGGGAGCCAGTGGCGGTGCGGATTATGATTACGCCACCAGTTGGTCTTTTCATCCCAAAGAAATACTTACATTTTTTATTCCCTCCGCATTTGGTTTTGGCGGACAGCCTTATTGGGGATTCATGCCTTTTACGGATTATCCAAACTATATGGGAATCATTATACTGATTTTGGCTATCATTGGACTCGTATCCAAACGAGAATTAATACATTACTTTTTGATTATTACTTCTGCGCTGGCTCTATTGATTTCCTTTGGGAGACATTTTAGTCTGGTTTATGATTTATTCTTTAACCTATTTCCTTATTTCAACAAATTTCGCGTTCCCCATATGATACTGATACTTCTCCAATTCAACGTGGCTATTCTTGCTGCATTCGGTTTGGATGCTGTTGGTGACTTGAAGGAAAAGGTCATACCCAAATGGGGATGGGTATTGGCCGGATGTACAAGTCTTGTATTAATTGGAATGGTGTTGGGTGGCTCTACGTTGGAATCATTTTTAAGAGGGAGTTTTACGCCACCTCGAGTTCAAGATCCTCGCATGGGGCAGGCCATCAATAATCTTCGTTGGGATCTGTGGCAATCGGATGTATGGATGATGCTCTTTTGGATGGGATCATTGTTGGGCATGACATGGTTATGGATTCAGCGGAAGGTGAATAAAAAAATTATGTTATCTTTGGTTGTTGGATTGGCAATTATCGATATCAGCATCGTCAATCAAAAGATTATTCAACCATCCAGACAGAGTGGCCGCAGTTCGCAGCTCATGGCTACGCGAGCCGTGGATCGATATTTCCAAGAAGATGAAATCATCCAATTTTTAAAACAGGATCAAAGTGACTATCGGATATATCCCGTGGGACACTTGTTTGGAGAGTCGAGGTTTGCCGCCTTTCAAATTGAATCTATTGGGGGTTATCATCCTGCCAAGTTAAGGGCATATAATGACTTTTTATCTCAAACTGGAAATGGTGCATCTATCCCTGTGCTTCAAATGATGAATGCGAAATATTTAATTAGTCCCGAACCGCTGAATCATCCCGATTTGATTGCTACTAAGACAGGAAGGTTGAAATCATCTAGGGGGGAATTAGATGCCCATGTTTATAGGGTGAAAGATGCCTTACCAAGGGTTTGGTTTGTGAACGAATTAAAAACCGTACCAGAGAATGAAGTATTTAAACAAACCACTTTACAAGCATTTAATCCGTCGCAAACGGCATTGGTTAGCCAAGAAATGACCCAGCCATCTGGTGAACCGGCACAAATAACGAAAATGGATCGTGGAATTCATCATACTACCATTTATACCGAATCGGAAGGGAATCAATTTTTAGTATTAAGTGAGGTATTTTATCCGGAAAGATGGAAGGCGACATTGGATGGGAAGCCAATTGAGACTATAAAGGTAAATGGTATTCTTCGGGGTGTTTCTGTACCGGCAGGGCAACATAAAATTTCATTTACTTACGATCAATCAACATTTAGTACGGGAAAGACTATTTCATTCATTTCTTTTGCACTCGCTCTAGGGCTGGTCGTTTTTGGATATATTAGACAAAGCCATTCATGAGCCATTATCGTAATAGTAGCAATATTAAACTGGCCCTCATCGCCGTTGGGTTCATCCTCATTATAGGCCTGTTAGCTTATTCCAATTCCATCGTAAATCAACTCCGTGATGATAATAGAGAAATTGTAAAAGTATATTCTGAAATCATCGCCAAAACAGTGAATGAAGAATCCGATGCCAATTTGAGTTTTGTTTTTGATGAAATCATTAAAAAAGTTCAATTCCCAATTATTTATTCGGATGCAGAGCAAAACCCGGTTTATTCAAGAAATTTAGGCGGTAGTATATCCCCTGAAGCCTTGCGAAAACCCATGGCCGCCATGGATCGCCAAAATGAACCAATCCCGATCGCATTTAATGATCCAGCATCTGTGGAACCAATTTTATTGGGGTATCTTCATTATGGTGATTCTGATTTGATTCGAAAATTGCAATGGCTACCCTATCTCGAAATTGGGGCAGTTGCTTTATTTATATTTGTCGGTTTTATTGGGTTTAATGCAATCCGAAATAGTGAAAAAAGAAATATATGGGTGGGCATGGCAAAAGAAACAGCCCATCAATTGGGAACCCCTGTTTCTGCACTTATGGGATGGGTGGATCGGATTAAGATGCATCCCGAAGAATCAAAAATTGTGGTCGATGAAATGGAATCGGATTTAGAAAGATTAAACCAAATCGGAAATCGATTCAGTAATATGGGCTCAGATGCACCTTTAAAACCCATGTCCTTAAAATCCTTGGTGAATGAACAGACAGTGTACCTAAAAAAACGAATGCCGTCTTTGGGGAAACAAATTAAACTCACTGTCAATGCACCGGATGATATTACCGTTTTGGGAAACCCAACCTTATTAGGTTGGGCCATTGAAAATGTGATTCGCAATGGCATGGATTCTATTAAGCATGATCAGGGAAAGGTCAGTATTACCGTATCTGGTCTGGGTGAGCATGGCATTTTGTATATTCAGGATAATGGAAGTGGGATCGATAAAAAGAATTGGAAAAATATATTTCGTCCTGGGTTCAGCACGAAACAACAGGGTTGGGGATTGGGATTATCATTAGTGAATCGAATCATCAATGAGATACATGGTGGACATATTGCCGTAATCCAAAGCGAGCCTGACATAGGGACCACTTTTGAAATCCGATTAAAAAAGAACGCTTAATCTTTATAAAAAGTGCCTGATTCTCGGTAATTTCTCCGCTCAATTAAAGGAGAATCAATTGAACCTCACATTACTATTTTCTGGCGGCCAAAATGCCCAAGGGGGCGGTTTAATGGCCTATTTACCATTCATCCTTATTTTGGCCATCATGTATTTTCTCATGATTCGTCCTCAGGCGAAGCGTCAAAAAGAAAAACAAAATATGTTGGGCAATTTGAAAAAGGGAGACCGTGTGGTTACCATTGGCGGATTGCATGGCACCATTAGCGGTTTTAAGGGAAAAGAGAAAAAAGCTATCCTTCTCAAGGTGGATAAAAATCTATCTCTTACAGTTAACCGTTCTGCGGTTGCCGGTCTTACAGACAAAATGGATGCCTCTGAAACGGAAGCGATCGAGGACCAATCTTAATGGCATTAATGGAAGTCGTCCATTACGGAGATCCCATTCTCCGAAAAAAATGCAAACCGGTCGAGGATTATAAAAAGCTCTCGGGACTAATTGACGATATGTTCGATACCATGTATGAAGAAAATGGAATTGGACTCGCTGCCAACCAAGTGGGAGTTGACTTAAATCTATTCATTATTGACATATCGGATATTGAAGAGGAAGGCGAAAGTATCCATGTATTTATCAATGGTGAAATTATCGAGAGCTCAGGCGAATCTTGGTTTGAAGAAGGGTGCCTTTCCATTCCCGATATACGTCTTGATGTGAAGCGCCCGGAAACCATCACATTCAAATACCAAGATGAATCGGGCCATGAGCATACGAAGGAGATTAGTGGATTATTGGCACGTGCGATACAACATGAAGTTGATCATTTAAATGGTGTTTTTATTGTGGATCGTGTCACATCCACGACAAAAATGACTGTAGATAAAACACTAAAAGCCATTAAAAAAGATGCGCTATCGAAAGTCAAATATCGAAAGGCATTTGTTCTATAATATCTATCTGTTGGTTTATATAGGGGAGGTGCAATGAAAATAATTTTCATGGGCAACCCGCCAATTGCATGTCCTATTCTTGAATCACTTCATGCATCCGAGCAGCATGATGTGGTGGGTGTGGTCAGCAATGCACCCAAAACCATGGGCAGAGGTCGATCATTACGGCATACAGCTGTAGGTGAGTATGCGATAGAGAAAGGTATGAATTTTATACCGGTATCATCATTAACGGATTCTGAATTCACCAATAGATTGAAGGCGTTGAATCCTGACATTTTTATAGTAGTAGCTTTTCGCATCTTACCCATAGAATTGTTGACAATTCCTAAAAGGGGTGCCATGAATCTCCATACTTCTCTATTACCAAAATATCGAGGTGCAGCACCCATTCAGCATGCGATTATGAATGGAGACAAAGAGACAGGCATTACCACTTTTATTATTGAACCCAAGGTGGATACAGGGGGCATCATCTTTCAAGAAAGCATGGCTATAAAACCAGAAGATGATTTTGGTACGATCTCCAAAAAAATGGCTGATCAAGGTGGACCATTGGTTATTCAATCATTAGATGCATTGGCAGATGGAAAGAAACCCATCCCTCAAGATCATTCAGCTGCAACGGCCGCGCCTAAAATTACTAAAGAAATGTGTGGGATTGATTGGTCTCAAACAACACAATCTATCCATAACCAAATTCGAGGATTATCACCCTTCCCAGGGAGCTTTTCTTCATTCAAAGGAAAGCGGATAAAAATTTATAAGACAGGATTGGCTCAGTACCAAATTCAAGGTGTCCCCGGAGAACTTTTCAAAATTGAGAAAAACAGATTGGTCGTCTGTTGTGGGGATGGTGCCCTCGAATTATTGGATATTCAATTGGAAGGGAAAAAGCGTATGGCCGTTTCAGATTGGTTGAAGGGTGCTCAAATTTCAGCCGGAGATCGATTTGAATCATGAAAAATGATGCGCGCTTTCACGCATTTAAAATCCTGAAAAAATATTATAATCAATCGGATCGGTTACATCAGGTTCGGGATATTTATTTTAAACACAATTCATTGACCCAACAGGATTTATCACGTGCTTTGGTCCTTACCAATGAAGTGGTTCGATGGGAATCTCGACTGGATGGCTGGATTACATCGAATTTAGATAAACCCATCACAAAGCTTCATCCGAGCATCTTAATCATTTTGCGGTTGGGTTATTTTGAAGCGCTTATGGATGATGCAATCCCACCACATGCCGTCGTTCACTCTTGGGTTGAACTCACCAAAAAAGTGATGAGTAAAAAGTTTAGCGGTTTGGTAAATGCTGTCATGCGGAAGACCATTGATTTAGATCCATCTGCTCAACTTAAAAATGTCCCGTTATCAGATTGGCTTTCATATCCACAATGGCTGGTTGATCATTGGATAAATCATTATGGTGAGGAGAATACGGTCGCGCTTTGCCATTATTTCAATAAAAATGCATCTACAGACGTTCGACTCAACTCATGGAAAAATAGTCAGGACGATGTGGCATCGGCTTTGGATGAATTGGAAATCCCCTGGGAGTTCAGTCCGGAATCAAAGGTGTTTATTCGGATATCAAAGGGGCTAAATAAAATATTAAAAAGTGAATGGTTTCAAACAGGAATGTTCAATATCCAAAATCGTTCTTCAGGGGCCGTGGTTGAATTATTGGATCCTCAACCAAACGAAACTATTTTAGATGTCTGCGCAGCGCCGGGAACAAAGACAAACTATATCGTTGAAAAACAAAAAGGCGAAGGCACCGTTATTGCTTCAGACATGAGTATGGCGCGCATCAAAAAAGGGAAAATGCGTTCAGAGGCGTTGGAATATCCTGTTGAATGGGTGTGTAAAGATGCATCTACAGATGCGTTTCCTATGGCGGATCGAATTTTGATTGATGCCCCTTGTACAGGCACAGGCGTTATGGGGCGCAGGCCTGATATTCGTTGGCGTCGTGAGAAAGAAGATGTCCATGCTATGGCCGCCATTCAATTGGCCATATTAATGCACATGAGTCAATTTTTGAAGAAGGATGGTGTGATGGTCTATGCCACATGTTCATTGGAAGCGGAAGAGAATTGGAATGTGGTTGAGTCGTTCCTTAAATTGAATGATAATTTCTTTCTGGAATCCGGTAAAGATTTCGTTCCGGAATCATGGTTAAACGAACAAAATTGTTTGGCAACATTTCCACCACGGCATAATGTGGATGGCATGTTTGCCGCCCGACTAAGAAATAATGATTAATAAACTGACCCATTTTATTACGGCCTTGGTGGTCGTATCCATCGGACTGTTTGTCCTGTTCGACCAAATCATTATGCCTGCATATATTCGAAAAGACAGTACCATAACTGTGATGGATATCAAGGGTAAGTCATTAGATCGGGCCATATTAGAGCTGGAGTCCGAAGGGTTTAAGGGTGTTGTATATGATACGGTTTATACATCAGATGTAGACCCCCTAACCATTGTTGATCAATATCCGGCTTCCGGTCAAAAAGTAAAACCGGGAAGAACTGTTCGGTTAAAAATTGCGCGTCCGGAGAAAATGATTGCTGTTCCCAATCTTGTGGGACAATCCAGACGCAGCGCAGAAATAGCCCTACAGCAATTGGGATTAGAAATAGATACTGTTTATACCGAATACAACCCGGACTATCCAAGGGGCACGGTGGCATGGCAATTCCCGAAATCGGGCGATCAAATTAAAAAGGGACTGGGATTGCAAATTACTGTGAGCCAAGGATTGCCACCGGACTTTTTTCAGGTACCCCAACTTTTTGGCCTTAGTATGAAAAAAGCCAAATCAGAATTAACCCAAGCCCGGCTTTCCGTTGGGAAGATATCATATCAACAAAATGAGGATTTGGTCCCGTATACGGTATTGGATCAATCCATCGCACCGGGGACTGTATTAGACCAGACAACCACTGTGGACCTGGTGGTGAGTATTTTAGACCTTCAGGATATTTTTGACAACTTGCAGAACGAAAAATGATTCCATTAAACGAATATTTACGAAAATTAATTCACCTCTTTAATCTGACTATCCCATTTGGCTATATGTACATCGTGCCGGAAAAATGGATGATGGTCCGTATCCTTGTTGGACTATCTATCGTGTTTCTGTTGGTAGATATCATGCGGCATCGTGTTCCGATCGTGAAGAATATATTTGGGACATTTTTTGGCAGTATGCTTAGAGGTCATGAGAAAGATGGAAAACTGACCGGTGCAACTTGGGTCATGTTTGGATCGGTACTTACGATCATGTTGTTCTCCAAACCGGTAGCCATTATCGCATTAATATTTATGAGTATCGGCGATACAGCTGCTGGATTGGTCGGTCAACGATTTGGTAAACATAAAATTTGGGATAAAAGCTGGGAGGGTTTTTTCGCAGGTTTGGCCGTATGTATTATCATTGCCCTAAACTTTAAAATGCTTCCTCTTCATATATCAATGGCAGGCGCTATTACAGCCATGGTCATAGAATTGTTACCCATACCATTGGATGATAATTTCAAAATTCCCCTCGGCGCAGGCGCCATTATGATGATGTTTATGACGCCCATCTAATGGCTTTCCTCTTTCCGAATATTTTGTGGGGATTGCTGGCTGCATCCCTGCCGCTGGTCATCCATTTGATTAGTTTGCGCCGGACAAAAACGGTGGCATTTTCATCTATCCAGCACATTAAGGCATTAGAGCATAATGCCATTAAAAAATTAAAAATTATGCAATGGATCCTTATTGCCTTGCGTATGACAATCATTGCTGCATTGGTGCTGATGGTGTCGGGGCCAATCCAAGTGAATGATGCGGCATGGGTACCCAGTGAAAAAGAATCGGTGGCGGTTATGATTATTGATAATTCAGCCAGTATGGCTGTGACTAAAGATCGGGACTCATTTTTAGATCAGGCAAAATCAGAAATACCGGACATTTTATCCAGTTTCACTGGTTTGGTTCATTTACGTGTCATGCAAACTTCTCCGCCAAAAGAAATATATTCAGGCACTATTGAGCCGGGAGATCAAATCCATCCTGATCGTTGGCCCATTAAACAATCGGCCAGTCAGGATGATCTTTGGGCGGTCATAGATGAAACATTGTCCAATACCAATGCAAATATGCCAAACCGTGAATGTTTTATACTTAGTGATTTTCCGTCATCACCTCCCTCGTCCATTAAAGAGAGTTTTCCCGAATGGCGGTTTTATGGATTTGGAAGAGCGCCTCTGGTAGATAATGTTTCTGTGAATGAATTAGTTGCATTGAGCCAAATCAAATTGCCAAATCATTTACTAAAGTTGAATACTAAAATTGAAAATATGGGGTCGGTTGAAAGACGAAATGTTCCTGTTGAATTATATTTAAATGATGAACGAGTCGGCCAGATTGTATCTCATTTTCAACCCGGGCGATTAAAAGATTTCCTCTTTCAGGTATATCCGGGAAAAAGTGGTGTTGTACGCGGGAAATTGGAATTACCTCATGACCACTTTTCATTGGATGATCGACAAACATTTGAATTAAATATCCCTGAACAAATATCGTGTAAAGTCATTGCAAGCTCCCAAGCGGATTTGTTTATGCTGCGCACTGTATTGGAATCCATCAACGGTCAGGATCGGTTATTAGATCTTGAGCTAAAAGTGCTTCCGCAGATTGAAAGAATTTATTTAGAAGAAACGGATGTATTGATTCTCCAGGACCCAAAATCATTTACGCCGAGCGCGATTGAATCTATCAAAAGGTTTTTGAATCGAGGGGGAAGCATCCTATGGTTTGCGGGCACGAATTATCCATCTCTTGAATCGGTAACATTTTCAAATTTGCAATTACCAACCATGGGTGAGCAAATAATGCTGGATGGATCGTCTTATTTTTCTGTCCGTATTGATGACCGAGATAATCCATTGCTTCAGGAGTTAAACCTCCGCGATTTAGAAGAGGCATTGCCTCAAGTGTATGGATATAATCAAGTCTCGCCCAAACAAGGACATAAGCAGATTCTGTCTTTAAATAATGATGATCCTTTCCTAATGGAAATTCCATTTGGAGGTAGTCAAATTTATTTGTTTACATCGCCATTGGATCTTCGATGGAATGATTTTTCCATGAAAGGATTGTTAATACCTATGATTCATCGGTTACTTATTTTGTCTGCAACAGATGAATTGAATACAGGGATGGTGGTTGTGGATTCACCAAAGACCATTCGCATCCCCAAAGAATTGATTAATCAAAAATGGGCGATTGAAACACCTTCCGGCAATCGGATTTTGGTCGTCCCAGATTATAATAAGGGAGCGATCGTTTTTGAACAAACGAACGAATTAGGATCCTATGAAGTATATGCCGGCTCTGAATTTTTTACTGCATTTTCTACACGTCTTTCCCCTTATGAATCTCCCAAGTTACGAACATCGACCAATGAGATTGTCCGGGCGGTTGGGGCAGATAAAATGGTATGGCTATCCCCCGGAACACCCATAAAAGAAACTATTGAGTCTCAACGCCACGGCCGTGCCTTATGGCGGACATTCTTAATTATTGCACTCGCCTTATTTATGATTGAATCTTACCTTAGCCGTCCCAAACGGGATGGAATGAAAACAAAAGCATGATTGATAATCCAGAAATAAAAAAGAAGGAGAAAGCAATCCTCATCGGGGTTATTCATGGCGAGTTGAATTTACCCACCGTAGAAGAACATCTAGAGGAATTAGAGTTGCTGGCCAAAACGGCCGGGGCAGATGTTGTGGGACATGTGACACAAAAACTTTCGCGTATTAATCCTTCATTTTTTTTAGGTACAGGCAAGGCGGAACAAATAATTAATCAAGCAAAAGAATTGGGTGTATCTCTCATTATTTTTGATGATGAATTGAGTCCGGCCCAAATCAAAAACTATAGCAATTTAGCCAAGGATATGAAGGTCATCGATCGCAGTGCCCTCATCCTGGATATTTTTAACCAGCATGCCCAGACCAAAGAAGCGAAAACCCAGGTTGAACTGGCCCGGTTGGAATATATGCTGCCGCGGTTGACACGGGCATGGACACACCTAGAACGGCAAATGGGCGGCATTGGTACTCGGGCCGGTGCTGGTGAAACGCAGATTGAGGTGGATAGACGATTAATTCGAACCCGAATATCGAAACTGAAAAAAGAATTAAAAAAAATTGACAGGGAGCGAGAAACCCAAAGTAAACGAAGGGGAAATCAATACAAAGTAGCACTAGTTGGATATACAAATGCCGGCAAGTCCACTTTAATGAAAGCAATTTCCGGTGCGGATGTATTAATTCAAGATCAGTTATTCGCTACTTTAGATACCACCATTCGTTCCGTGGATCTGGATAATGCCCATTCGATTCTGTTAAGTGATACGGTTGGATTTGTTAGAAAATTACCCCACCATTTGGTCGCCAGTTTTAAAAGCACATTAAAAGAGGTGGTGGATGCAGATTTAATTCTAATCGTTTTAGATGCGTCCTCTAAACAAGTCACAGACCATTATGAAACCATCGTTGATGTATTGAAAGATTTGGGCGCTGAACGCCACACGAACTTAATTGTTTTGAACAAGGTAGATAATGATGCAGTGCAAAATCAAGTGGCTTATCTCAATCGAATATTTCCTGAAGGAATATTTGTATCCGCACTCAATCAACTTCGGATAGATCATTTATCAAACGAGATTACACAAATTATGGATGAAAAATTTCAGGTGGTGGATCTCCAATTTTCATATTTGGATTCAAAAGCCATGGCTCAGGCTCAAGAAGGGGTGGACGTCTTGGAGCGGCATTACCATGATGACTACGTCCATTTAAAGGTGAAAGGATCTCGTCACCGAATCAGTCAAATTCAATCCACATTAGGGAAATAAAAAACCCCGATTCAAATCGGGGTTTTTTATGTCTTACTCCAGAGACGATTTCAGGATCCGTGTAAACACGGTAGAGGCCTCTGCCTTCAGCAAACGTCCTTCATCCCGACGAATCGAGAAAGGCCTGTTTTTTGACTTCAGAAGGTGATCTCAAGGATTAATATTGAAGATCCTGAAATTCATTGACTGAAGTAAGAAATCTATTTTACTACCCCAAGTTTACAGGATTTTTTCCATAGCTTTCAAGCCTTCCTGACATTCAGTTTAACTCGATAATTGTCCTTCAGAAGATGCCACGGCTACGGCCACACTGGCGTCACCGGTTACATTGGTAACGGTCCGCATCATATCTAAAATCCGATCCACACCCAAGATGAGTGCAATACCAGCACTGGGTACGCCGATGGCTTCTAGGATGATGACTAGCATTATGATGCCTGCGCCGGGCACAGCTGCAGTGCCGATGGAAGCCAGAACGGCTGTCAACACAATGGTTAACTGTGCACCAACGGTAAGATCCATCCCTAAGGTTTGTGCAATAAATACTGCTGCCACCGCTTGGTATAGAGCTGTACCATCCATATTTATGGTGGCGCCGAGGGGGAGGACAAAAGAGGAAACTTCTTCCGAAACGCCCAATTCATCCTCACATCGTTCCATAGTGACGGGTAAGGTTGCGCCGCTTGAACTGGTGGAGAATGCCAACAATTGAGCCGGGGCGATACCTTGGTAAAATTTCTTTAGAGACATCTTCGAAAATATTTTCAATACGGAGGTATAAGTAATGACCATTTGAAGAATTAATCCGATAATCACCGCCAACATATAGAACCCGAGAGCGCCCAATAACTCGAGGACGTTTTGGAGGTTGTTCCCCGCAACGGACGTAATCGTATCCGCGATGAGGGCAAATACACCAATAGGTGCCATGAGCATAATATTATCCACCAATTTGATGACAAGGTCATTCACACCCTCCATAAACTCTAGAACGGGTCTAGCTTTCTCTTTTGGAATTTGGATAAGTGCAATCCCGACTATAATGGCCACAAAGACGACTTGAAGCATATTCCGATTATTTGAAGCGGAACTGAAAAAGTTAGAGGGTACCATATCTACGATGGGTTGCAGAACGCTTCTTTCTTTCACCTGTTCTGCCGCTTCCATTTTTCCGGATGCTGCAGATTGATACGTTTCTTGAAGTTTGACCTTCATATCCTCAGGAACGGTATCTCCCGGCTGCAAAATATTGACTGCTACCAATCCAATCGTGACAGCTACAGCGGTGGTGGCAATATATATGGTGATGGTTTTACCACCAATACGAGACAATTTTTTCAAATCCGAAAGGGAAGCCACCCCCGTGATGAGTGAAGATAAGACTAGAGGGACAGCGATCAGTTTTAATAGACTGATAAATATTTTCCCAAAGGGGGCGATCCAGTCTGTGGTGAAGCTACCCCAGCCTTGGGCAGCGGCCAGAACGCCAAACATAAGGCCCAATACAAGGCCAATAATAATTTTCCAGTGTAATTCTAGTTTCATGATGTCTCTATTCTAAGGTTTTGATTCTTGTAATTATTTCGATTCAGTATCTTTTTTGATTTCAGTGTATTTTTTAAAGTACGCATCCCCAATGGATGAAAAAAAGCCTAATAGTCCATTTTTCTTACCTTTGTTCTCATCCACTCTCTTAATGGCAGTATGGGTGACCGTATCCAGTAGATCTTGAACATGGGCAAACAATTCGCCCACCCGTTTGGATAATGATTTACTCATTGATGAATTGGAAGGCTTGTTCTAAATCAGTGGTAGGGATTTTGCAGGCGAAATCTTCACACACGTAAAAAGTAGTTTGATTATTGATGGGTCTATGTTCAATGGTCCAATTTGCAATGGGGTTGAGTTGATTCATCTTATCATCCGTATCTTTAAACAGGATGACATTTCCGGGATGGTATTCTGTGCGTAACCGTTTGAGTGCCTGTTGCACCACCGGATCTTGTTTTGATCCAACGATTACAATTTCTTTGGGACGGTCCGATTCAAATAAGAATGCGGATAGCATGGATGTAAAACCCGTAGGTGCATTTTCAATTTCTTTCGAAAACACCTTGAACAATTTATCCGCCATTTCTGCCCAATTTACTTCGCCGGTGATTCGTGTTATTCGCAATAAATTCATGGCTGCGACAGAATTTCCGGAAGGGATAGCACCATCATATCCCGTCATGGCACGGACGATCAATTTTTCAGATTGATTACTGCCAAGATAGAATCCGCCTTCGGGATTCATAAAATCTTCTACCATGATTCGGCTGAATTGGATGGCTTCGCTTAGGTATGCAGTATTGAGTGTAGCATCATACAGTTCTAATAATCCCCATGTGAGAAATGCATAATCGTCTAAAGGGGCATCCAATCCTGAATTTCCATTTCGGTACCGTTTTTTCAATCGGCCATTTTCATCAGTAAGATTCTTTAATAAAAATTGGGCACTATTTTCTGCTGTTTCAATATATTGTAGATTTTCAAATGCCATCCCAGCTTTGGCAAAGGCGGCGATCATGAGTCCATTCCAATCGGTTAAAATTTTATCATCCTTTAGTGGATGAATCCGTTTTTCACGGTGCTCAAATAAGGTATTACGAATATGTGCCAGCCGTTCCAGATCATCATTATTGGTCATCTTCTCTTGAAGATAAAAAATGTTCCTTCCTGTGAATTGGCCTGTGGCTTCATCTTTGAAGTTTCCACGAGAGTCTAATGTATAGAGTTGAGTAAGAAAGGTTACATCGGATTCATTTAAAATGGACTTCAGTTCTTCGATAGTCCATAGGTAAAACAACCCTTCTTCACCTTCACTATCCGCATCTTCAGCAGAATAGAAGCCACCCCGGGTATCGGTCATGTCTCTGAGAACATAATCAAATATTTCTTCAGCTGTTTCTTTGTATTCAGGGTTTTTTGTGATTTGGTATGCCTCTGTATAGGCCATGGCAATCATGGCTTGATCGTACAGCATTTTTTCGAAATGAGGGACCAACCATTCTTTATCGGTAGAATATCGGTGAAATCCGAATCCCACATGGTCAAATATGCCGCCTAAACGCATATTCTGGAGTGTGGTTTCTACCATCATAAGTGCGGTTTTGTCGCCGGTCATATGATGATAGCGAAGTAAATAAATTAAATTATGGGGTGAGGGAAACTTGGGTTGTGTACCGAAGCCCCCATGGACTTTATCATATCGATTAACAAATTGAGAATATGTATCAGTTAAGATGGTCACATCCAATTCGTCGCCCTGCGTTTTTTGATTCGAATTTTGAAGAAATTCATTTACTTTTTGGGCGGACTGCACCAATTCTGTCCGTTTATTTTTCCATGCATCTGCAATGGATGGGAGGAGTTCTAACATACCCGGTCGGCCCAGTCGTCCACTTTTTGGAAAGTAGGTGCCGGCGAAAAATGGTTCTTTTTGGGGTGTCATGATAATGGTCAGTGGCCACCCGCCGCGGCCGGTCATGGCCTGACAAACGGACATATATACATGATCAATCTCAGGTCGTTCTTCCCGATCCACTTTAATCGATATGAAATTTTCGTTTAGAAGTTGTGCCACCTGTTCATCCTCAAAGGATTCATGCTCCATCACATGGCACCAATGGCAGGTTGAATATCCTATGGAAAGGAATATGGGCCGATCCAGTTCAATGGCTTTATCAAATGCTTCTTGTCCCCATGGATACCAATCCACCGGATTATTTTTATGCTGTAATAGGTATGGGCTAGATTCTTTCGCCAATCTATTCACGAATTTTTCTTTCTGGTTTGGTGAATTTGATTCCGGTTGTCCCCACAGAGATGTAGCTACACCGAAAGAAATCACGATTGAAATAATTTGGCACCATTTTACGCCTGCGCTTGTATTTCGCATACCCCAAAATTAATTTCAATGCTTCATCTTAACCAAGGCAGAAGCAATTCATGATTCATTTAACCGTAATCCTCTTATATTTGTTTACTTTGATCGGTATAGGCTTTTATAAAGCGAATAAGATCAAGACACAATCCGATTTCGCCGTAGCCGGCAGATCTCTAACTCCATGGGTATTGGTGGGGACCATGCTGGCCACATGGATGGGTACCGGATCCATCCTGGGGAATGCAGGCAAAACCTATGATACAGGTATGGCTGCACTTATTCTTCCTTTGGGAAGTGTATTGGGCATTATCATTCTCACCCGGATTGCGGGCAAAGTTCGGTCATTTGAAAAATTTACCGTCCCTGAAATTCTCGGTGATCGGTTTGGTCCAAGCGCACGATTATTATCGGTTGTAGCTTTGGTCATTGCTTATATGGTGATTGTCAGTTACCAGTACAATGCGGGTGGCGCAGTGCTGCATACCGTGCTCACGAACGATGCAGGTATTTCTTTAATATCGGTTGAGACTGGAACGATAATTGCGGCACTATTCATCATTGCCTATACCATGTTGGCGGGATTGGTGAGTGTGGCTTATACGGATGTAGCCAATGGTATCATCATTATGCTGGCCTTCATTATTGCAATCCCAATATTTCTCGTTGAGGCTGGAGGCTTTTCAGGAATGGCTGCTTCCTTTGAAGCCATGGGACGGCCAGATCAT
Source organism: Fidelibacterota bacterium TCS55 (assembly GCA_001577025.1). Lineage (GTDB taxonomy): Bacteria > Fidelibacterota > Marinisomatia > Marinisomatales > TCS55 > TCS55. The sequence continues at coordinate 22,801 of LSCF01000009.1, forward strand.
ATGAATTTTTGGGGTGTATACTCCACTATGGATATTATCAACTTTTGTTTACCACCCTTCCTGTTAATAATGGGTGATGCCAATATGTATCAACGGTTTTTCGCCAGTAAGAGTGCAGAAGGAGCAAAGTCTGCGACGAAAGTATTAATCATTGCAGTAACGGTCGCAGAATTGATGATCATCTTTGCAGCTTGGGTGGCATCCAGTATGATTCCTGATGCAGAGGTGGGGAAGTATGTTCTCATTTATGCAGCTCATAAATTCCTCCCCACATTTATTGGTGCAATTATGATGACCACCATTGTCGGTATCATTATTTCAACAGCGGATAGTTTCTTACTCGTCCCTGCAACCACCCTCATGCGGGATGTCTATCTCAACTATGTAAACCCCCATGCGGATGAGAAAAAAATTGTCCTATTGAGCCGTCTTTTGGTATTGGGTTTGGGAATCATTGCCTACATCGTATCGCTTGGGTTTGCGAAATCGGCAGGATTTTTTGAAAGGGCTCTCTATGCTTACACGATTTACGGTGCAGCCATTACACCAAGTTTGGTGGCAGCGCTTTTTTGGAAAGGGGCGACCAAAGCAGGTGCCGTTGCATCTATTGTCACTGGTACAGTGACCACATTGTTATGGAAAGAAGCCACCTTTATTCGTGATATTATTCCGGCCAATATCTATAATAATATGGATGAAGTATTACCGGCCATTACCTTATCGGTAGTTTCACTTGTAGCTGTGAGTCTGGCCACGAAAAAAGATTAAGTTCGAGTAATCAAGGGCGGATTATTCTTTAGAGGCGATTTTTCTGTATATAAATCTCGGCGGTAATATTCGAAGGTTTTACCAGTTCCTTGCCAATTTTCTACACGGTTAACGATACGTATATCTCCCGTAAATTTAGCAGATATACCATTGATGACATGACCCGTCACATAATGGATATTTTCACGTTTGCTTGCCCAACTTAAGAAAACACGCTTCAGCATTTTTGCATATCCATTTCCTTTATATTCAGACTGGATGACAAATGCATAGGTGTAAAGTGTATTCCCTTTACCAAAATTTTCATCCATTCTTGCCCATGGCTCATGGCTGAGGACCTCGATGGGGACGCCAATAATATAGCCAATAATTTCATTTCGATATCGTGCGATGAAGGGCAACGATCCTGATTTATTAAAATATTTATGAATGGTCGTTTTGCTCAGAACTGCTTTCTCACCATATTCAGTTGCCAGGGATTTTGATATTTCGATCAGTTGGGGGTAATCCGATTCGCCGGCGTGTTTTAATAATTCGATTTGAAAAACACCACTGGAGGCAATGATTTGGGCTTCCGATTGGGCTGAGTTTTGAATTGAAAGCTGATTCATGAAGGTTGAATTTAAATGGATATTTCAATTTTAATCATATTTCATACAATCCTTTTTCACGTTCAAGGCAGACTACAGTAAATTTCAAGTTAATGATTCCGTTTAATTCACGACTTTCAACCGTTATCCAAACGAAACAAAGCCACCTTTGTGTGGGCTTGGATATGAATCCCGAAGCAATGGGCTCATCCCAAACATCCTTGGATACGTTAAAATCACATACCTTTAAAGTGATGGATGCGACCCATGATTTGGCGGCGGCATTCAAACCCAATTTGGCCTTTTTTGAGCGGTGGGGGAGTGCCGGGTTTCAATGGTTAGAAGAGACCATGGATCGATTCGAAAATGATACCATCATTATTGGTGATGCAAAGCGGGGCGATATTGGCAATACGGCCAAACAATATGCCCATAGTTTATTTATACATTTCGGATTTGATGCCGTCACATTAAGTCCATACATGGGTGCGGACTCCATTGCTCCATTTACCGCTGATCCAGAAAAAGGTGTATTCATTTTGTGCCGAACTTCGAATTCTTCTGCAGTGGATTTACAGAATCAAACCATTGGCGATGAATATTTATTTGATAAAACCGCCCAACTTTGTGTGCAATGGAATAAAAATGATAATGTAGGATTGGTTTTGGGTGCAACTGCACCAGAAGAAATTAGCCGCGTACGGAATCAAGCGCCGGGGTTACCCTTTCTCATCCCGGGCATTGGTGCTCAAGGAGGTGACTTGGTTCGGAGTATGCAAGATGGAAATACAAATGGTGATGCATTAATCAATGTATCTCGGGGTATCAGTTTTGCAGGTGATTTGAGTGAAAAAGCCATACGTGATGCTGCCCAGAACTATGTATCTCAAATGAGACAAATCCAAAATACTTAATTCCTAATTCATTACTATTATGACTGACTATTACGAAATCTTTAAAAAAACAGGTGCACTTTTAGAGGGGCATTTTGTACTTACATCTGGAAGGCATAGTGCTTCTTATTTTCAATGCGCCAAAGTGCTCCAGTATCCGGAACATTTAAATCAATTTTCTAAAGAAATTTCGGATCATTTTTCCGCTTTCGACATTGATACAATCATATCCCCGGCAGTCGGTGGAATTGTAATTGGTACACAAGTGGGGAGCACCATGAATAAACGAACCATTTTTGCTGAGAGAGAAAATAGTGAAATGACACTTAGAAGGGGTTTTAGTATTGATCCCGGTGAAAACGTTTTGGTTGTAGAAGATGTGATTACCACCGGTGGATCAGTGAAAGAAGTGATGAATGTGGTTGAATCTGCAGGGGGTATCGTTGTCGGTGTTGCCGTCATCGTTGATCGTAGTAATGGATCGGTCGTTCTCCATGAGAATCAATTCTCTCTTGTACCGATGGAAGTAAAAAGTTACGAAGAATATGAAATTCCGGAATCATTGGCAAAACTGCCAATTGAAAAGCCGGGGAGTAGGAGTTTAAAATAGTGAAAAAGTTAATCAGTTTAATAAGCGTTGGAGTTTTATTTATGAGCTGTGCAAAAGATGATAATGTGGCAGTAATCTCCACAAAATTCGGCGATATGGTTGTGGAATTTTATCCCGAGGTTGCGCCCATGCATGTAGAGAGTTTTCAAGTCCTTGCCGAAGAAGGCTATTTCGATGGGACCACATTTCACCGTGTGATTCCCGGATTTGTTATTCAAGGGGGAGATCCCAATTCAAAAGATAATGATCGGATGAACGATGGTACCGGCGGTCGTGCAGGAAAATATTTCGGTATCGGACGTGAAGATGATCCCGATTCATGGCTAATCCCGGGGGAGTTCAATGATTCTCTTCACGTGAAAGGGACCCTTTCTATGGCGAGAACACGTGACCCAAATAGTGCATCCAGTCAATTTTTTATTTGTCATGGACCTGTACCGTCATTAGATAAGCAATACACCGTATTTGGTCAAGTGATTGAAGGTCTGGATATCATTGATAATATTGTGAATGTGAATAGACCGAAAAAAGAAAATCCCATGTATCAAGGACCTGATGGCGATAACCCATATGAAAAAGTTGAAATGTCAGTAAAGATAATGAAACGTAGCGAGGCGCTGGCGGACTAAATGGCTCGGCCAACCATCGGCCTAGCATTGGGGGGCGGGGGTGCCCGTGGTGCAGCGCATATAGGTGCACTACAGGTATTAGAGTCCAATCAAATCCCCATTGATAAAATTGCCGGCACCAGTGCCGGTGCAATCATCGGTGCCATGTATGCCGGATCCATGGATGCCCTATGGGTCGAAGATCGCTTCAGGCAATTTTTAAAAAGTGATTTATTCAAAGATCTTGGTACAGATCGTATCAATGAACAACCCCCCACTGCGGGGACGGTTTTTGGTCAGATTGCGAAAAAATTAAAAAATCAAGTGGTCTTGGCCATGTCCCTCCATCGAGATTCCATCATCAAGAGAAGTCGGCTCCAGGAAGCATTTGACTATTTAATACCAGTCAAAACTTTTGAAGCATTGAAATTGCCTTTACAAGTCGTTGCAACTGATTTGAATACATGCAGCCACGTGGTTTATGATTCAGGAGATGTAGTGGAAGCAGTCACCAGAAGTGGTACCATCCCTGGATTTGTAGAACCGACAGAGGCAAATGGCTCTCTCATTGTGGATGGGGGTGCCAGCATGCCTTTACCCACAGGAGTGATTCGAGACTCAGTAGATGTATTATTGGCTGTAGATATTCGTCGTCGCGGCGTGAAACCTTTGAGTGAAAAAAACATATATGAAATCATGATGCGTTCGGATATGTCCACTTACCAAAATTTAATTAATCATTGTGCCCGTTTGGCTGATGTCCTTATTTCACCAGAAGTGAAAGACCATCCATGGTCGTCTTTTGACCATTTTGACTTTTTCTTTGAGAATGGCACCCAAAGTGCTCAAGATGTTTTAGAGAGTATTCATGCAGAAATTTCAAAGAAAAAATCACTCAATTACCGCCTCAAACAATGGTTTGGTCACCAAAATTAAAACCCTTATTTTCCGTCGAATTTCGAGGGGGAATCTCACCCATTTCAAAATGAAAAAGACATTATTCATCATCATCCTATGGATGACAGCGCTTTGGGCACAGTTCGAAACGCCTGTCACACTCTCTGCTGAAGCAGAATCATCCGCTCGTGCTGGTGAAGTGGTCAATATTTTGGTCACCGCTTCTATGGATGCTGAATGGAAGGTGTACGCCCTTCGCGATCAAGGCGAAGGCCCCATCGCCACGAGAGTGGTTGTTACTGGGGATGCAATCGAATCCGCTGGGATGGTCCTCGAACCGGAGACCGAGCCAAAATATGATGATGGTTTTCTCACCAATACACGGACCCATCAAGGGGGTGTCACTTTCACGGCACCGATCCGAATTAAGGATGATTTATCGCCAGGGACATATGATCTAAAAGTTGGTGTATTATACCAAGTCTGTAATGAATCCCTTTGTTATCCTCCCAAAGAAGAATTTTTAGATATTTCTATTATCGTTGAGGCTGGCGAAGCCAGAGAAGATCGAATGGATATGGTCATGGTGGCAGATGTGTTTGATCGTTCCGGGAATATTAATCTGGATGCAGCCATTGAACAGGGATTTTTCTCCTTTGTACTATTGGCCATTTCTATGGGATTTTTAGCGCTGCTCACCCCATGTGTTTTTCCCATGATTCCCATCACGGTCTCATACTTTACCCACCAAGGTGAAATGGGAGAAGGGAAGCCCCTGAAGAATGCTATAATCTATACACTCGGGATTATTGGTGCATTTTCTATCTTAGGATTTATTCTTGCCCTAACCTTAGGGGCATCTGGTGCCAATCAGTTGGCTTCTAATCCGTGGGTGAATCTATTTATTGCGGCATTATTTATCTTTTTTGCCCTATCCTTATTCGGGATGTATGAAATCCAACTCCCGGAAAAACTCAGACAATTTTCACTTAAGCAAGAAGGTCGCGGCGGTATCATTGGCACTTTATTTATGGCCGTCACATTTACACTCACTAGTTTTACCTGCACTGTTCAATTTGTAGGGTTATTGTTGGTGGCCGCGTCTCAAGGCCAGTGGTTCTGGCCCATGGTGGGGATGGTGGTTTTTAGTGCAGCATTTGCCCTCCCATTTTTCTTTTTGGCATTATTCCCTCAATATTTAGCCAAGATGCCTAAATCCGGCGGGTGGCTCAATTCTGTGAAGGTTGTTTTAGGGTTCTTAGAAATGGCTGCCGCATTTAAATTTTTAAGCAATACGGATTTGGTATGGGGATGGGGATTTTTCTCTCATAATGCAGTGCTTGCTGTCTGGGCCATATTGATGCTTTTGGCAGGTGTATACCTATTGGGAAAAATTCAATTACCCCACGATTCGCCAGTAAAATCCGTCAGTGTACCGCGGCTTATGTTGAGTACGGCCTTTTTGACATTTGGTTTATATCTCACATCCGGATTGTTTGGCCAACGGATTCACGGCATCATTTATGCCTATTTGCCGCCGGTGGTGGAGGGAGAATCAGGTTCGGTTCGAACCAATGGTGCATCCATGGCGGAAGAATACGAATGGTTTAGCGAGGTGGAAGATGGATTGGCAGAAGCGCGACGGACAGGCAAATCGGTATTTATCGACTTTACGGGATACACCTGCACCAATTGCCGGTGGATGGAAGCGAATATTTTTACCAAGCAGGAAGTGAAAGACCGGTTTGGACAAATGATTTTAGTACAGTTATATACAGATGGGGGACCGAACCATCGAGAGAAACAGCAATATGAAATTGACCGGTTTGGCACTGCCGCCTTACCCTTTTATGTCATTCTGAATCCTGATGATGAAGTAATAACTACTTTTCCGGGGATGACCAGAAATTTAGATGACTTCCTCGACTTTTTAGATGAAGGCTTAGCCGGATAGTAGAAAGATGAAAAAAATGAGAATTATTGGAATTATGTCCATTTTATTGGCCATTGGATGTGGTCAAAAAGAAAAAATGAAATTTGCAGTTAAGTCTGCTGATTCAGAAAAACCAATCCAATTAAATAATAAACCGCAACGGCCGGACTATGCAATTAAGGCACCGGACTTTACTTTGAGAACAGTTCAAGGCGATTTATTTAAGCTGAGTGACTATAAAGGAAAAGTGGTACTCCTCAATTTTTGGGGAACCTGGTGTAGTCCATGCCGTCGAGAGATTCCTGATTTTAATGAACTCCATAAAAAGTATCAAAAAAATGGATTAGAAATTGTGGGCCTCACCATTACTTCCGGATCGCCAAAAAACATTATGGATTTCATGGAAGCATGGGATATGGAATATACGGTATTGACTGACATTAACAGTAATGAGACCCAAATGGTCACAGCTCAATTTGGTCGGGCCATTGGTCAGCCTATCACCGGTTTGCCCACCACATTGATTATTGATCAAGAAGGCTACATTGTAAAGGGCTATATTGGTCCTCGTTCTGAAAACGTCTTCTTTCAGGATTTAGAACCCTATATTTTTCCCTAATAATCCGTCTAATAAATTTGTGTCTGTTGATTTGCAACTGGCACCACAAATCATCAATTGGGTGATAAACCGGCCACCCGTTTAATCAAACAGGATTGTCTATGAAAATGTTTATCATCGTATCCATGTTCACCATTTCTTCAGTTTTTGCAGAGGATTACTGGCAGCAGTTTGTCCAATATAAAATGGATGTAAAACTGGATACATCTGCCCATACCATTGGTGGTCACTCCACCATCACTTATGTGAATCATTCTCCCGATACCCTCCACCATTTCTATATGAATCTTTATGCCAATGCATTTCAAGAAGGAACGGTGAAGCACAGAGAATATTTAGCAGGTCTTGGACGTACCAGTCGCGGCGCACGATTTAAAAAGGGTATGGACCCATATTTAAGCCAATATGATATCAGCAATTTTACCATTCAAAACAATGGGACTGCTTTATCTGATACATTTGAAATTGATGATACCATTTTATCCGCCAAATTATCCCGGGGATTGGCTCCGGGCGAATCCATGACCATCAATTTAGATTGGACCCAACATGTGGGTGAATTTTCTGAACGGGCCGGAAGAATAGGTGAACAGTATAATTTTGCCCAATGGTATCCCAGAGTGGTGGTCTATGATGAAAATGGATGGTTCAATGAGCCCTTCCATGCAGAGGGAGAGTTTTATGGTGAATTTGGTACCTATGATGTAACCATGGATGTACCCAAAGGTTATATTATCGGCGCCACGGGAACAGTGACTAAAGGCGATCCGGGTTGGGAAGAAGTGCGTGTGGATACATCCCAAAAATTTTCTACTTGGATAAAATCTTTTAAAAAAGATCGACAAACGTATGATACATCCGATAGAAGAGTTGTATCCTTTCATGCAGAAAATGTCCATGATTTTGCCTGGGTAACTACACCCAACTTTTTATATGAGAGCGGCGAATGGAATGGGATTGATGTTCATGTTTTATTCAACCAAAAAAATGGCAAAAAATGGACAAAAAAAGTAGTGGCCAGAACTGAACGATCTTTGGAATGGCTCAGCACTAAATTCGGCATGTATCCTTATCCCCAGGTGACCAATACAGATCGTCTCGCCGGCGGTGGGATGGAATATCCCATGCTGGTTATGGATGGGAGTGAATCAGAAGGATTGATCCTTCATGAAGTGGGTCACATTTGGTTCTTTGGTATTTTAGCCAATAATGAAGTGCGCGAAGCCTGGCTGGATGAAGGCTTTACATCTTTCCAAACCCGTTGGTATATGATGGATCGGTACGGGGAGCAGGGCTTTGATCTCAACAGCGGCCGGTATAAGGATTGGCAGAAAAAATACTGGAAATTCAGCTCCAGTTTGGGTAATACCCAGTGGGGAATCATTGGGTTTCAGGCCAGCGGAATTGACGAACCGATTAGTCGTTCTACCTATATGTTTAAAGGCACAAGAGCCGCCGGTGCCAATGCCTATACAAAGCCTTCATTGATGCTGGATGAATTGAAATATATACTGGGTGAAGACGTCTTTTTGGAAGGTATGCAGGAATATTATCGGCGGTGGCATTTGAAGCATACGAATGAAAAACGGTTCATTGATGCCATGGAAGATGTGAGCGGTGAAGATTTGGATTGGTTCTTTCGGCCTTGGCTCCATGATACACGATTGTTGGACTACGGCATCAAAAGTTGGACGAAAAAGAAAAAACCCAACGGTACGTGGGATGTGACTTTAGACATTGTTCGTAAGGGAAAACGGGATATGCCTCAATTGGTAGAAACCACATTGAAAAATGGAACGAGACACCGCATTTGGTGGACCAATCACAAATTCCGTACCAATGATTCTTTCACATATAATGTGCCCAGTGAACCAAAATCCGCCATGCTGGATCCAGATGCACAGACCATGGATATAGACTTCCGGAATAATTATACAGGCAGAATGCCTACGGAAAAAATGTTTTACCGACCGGGCATGCGTTATATGCCTCGAACCAAAAGTGTTTTACAATGGATGCCCACTATACATTACTTAGAAAAAGATGGCTATATGCCGGGGATACGGAATCGCCGTACCTATGGCATTTTACAGGATGTGACCACAGCGGTAAATGTGGGAATTGAAACGGGGCAGGTTTTTTGGGACGTATCTGGTTGGAGCCGAAACCTATTTAAGGGGATGGATAAAAACCATTTCCATTTTTATAATTTGGGTGCGGTGAGTGGTGTTGGATTAACCTCAACCAAATCTGTGAACTCAGATTTTACGGTTTTCGGTATTAATCAAGTCACGTCCGGTTTTTATATGAGCAAGGCATCCGATACCAGCCGAACCAATTTGTATGACAAGGGTCAAGTTGCGGTTTTGTTTACCAGACTCAATGCCCAATACGGTCCTATAAATACCAGCATTAGTATGGATTTTGCCCCCGGCGGTATTTCGGATTGGGCATTTAGCCGGTTGACAATTTCAAATCAAACCGAACGACAAGTTGGCCGATTTGGCACGCGGGTTCGGAGTTATATCGGTCGGACATGGAGTGAAGACAAAGGTATACCCATGCAGGAGAGATATACGATTGAAGGTGCAGGCTCCGGTGATATGTATCGAAAATCTTATTTGCGGGATGAATCCAGTTTTTATGGTGATTTGGATTTGAGAAACCGATACCATTTAGCCGGCGATGGAAACCTGAGGGCATTCGCCAATCAGGGATTCGTTGGGGTAGAACAAATGACCACTGCAACTGTAGAAACATTTTTGACTCATTCTATATCAGGCCTCAAATTTGAGTTGGCAGGATTTATAGATATGGGTACACTCACCGGTTCAAAAATGGCCAAAGGTGACAATGGATTCGCTTCTACACCCCTTGTGGATTATGGTGTTGGTATTCGATTATCAAAAAATATCTTTGGTCAGCCATTTTATTTACGTATCGACAAACCATTATCCGCAACAGTGGATGGAGAATCCATTGAAAATATGAACGATTGGGTGTTCAGTTTTCAAAAGAGTATTTGATCGGGAACCAATAGGCGTATCCTGCATAAAATTGAGAACCATGAATCAAAAGGAAACTATGAAAAAATTATACATCATGCTGATTCTGATTGGCGGATTGACCGCCCAGAATAGCATTTTAAAACAATTCAGCGACCAGTTTGCGGATATAGCAGAAAAAGCCAATCCCGCAGTAGTCACCATTTTAACTGAAAAGAAAATCGACCTGAGTCAATCCCACCGAAACATACCTCAGGATAATGACCTGTTTCGTTTTTTCTTTAATCAACCGAGACAAAGAGAATTTAGATCCAATGCCTTGGGCTCTGGTGTCATCGTGGATGCACGAAAGGGCTATATTGTGACCAATAACCATGTGGTCGAAGATATGGATGAAATCACTATTCGATTATTGGATAAAACCGAATATGATGCCGCCATTATTGGCCGTGATCCTAAATCAGATTTGGCTGTTCTTCAGATCGATGCCCGTGGATTGTCAGACCTTGATTTTGGTGATTCTGACGACCTTCGTGTGGGGGAGTGGGTCATTGCGGTAGGAAGTCCATTCTCAGCCAATTTAAGCCACACCGTAACCGCAGGCATCGTTTCTGCCAAAGGACGGGGCAATATCATCCAAGGGGATGTATATGAAGATTTTATCCAGACTGATGCGGCCATCAATCCCGGGAACAGCGGCGGCGCCTTATTGAATTCCGGTGGCGAATTAATTGGAATAAATACAGCCATTTATACCAATGGATTTGACCGGAGTAACAAGGGGGTGGGCTTTGCCATCCCTGCCAATATGGTAAAACGAGTGATGGATGACTTGATTGATCATGGAAAGGTTTTGCGTTCTTGGATTGGTGTTCAAATTCAACCCATTGATGAATCTTCGGCTCAGGCCATGGGATTAAATACCCGTAAAGGCGCCCTGGTGGCGGATGTGGTGGATGATGGCCCTGCAGAAAAAGCCGGTGTAGAAACGGGTGATGTAATCTTGGAATTTAATGGGGTAAAGGTGAATAGTGTAGATCATTTGCGGAATACGGTTTCAGCATCCAAACCCAACCGCCGTTATGATTTAATCATCATTCGGGATGGAAAGAAAAAAACACTTAAAGTCAGATTAGAAGAAATGCCCGGTGATGAAGTGCTCTTAGCCAGCAGCAGCCCGCCAAGAAATACAAATGCGTTGGGAATCGAAGTATCAGAATTGAACCGAAATACCCGCCGTGAGTTTGGAATTAGTGCCCGAGATGAAGGTGTAGTGGTGACCCAGGTTGCAGAAGGGAGTGCCGCATTTGATGCGGGCATCCAAGCCGGTGATCTCATTACCCGGGTGGGGACAAAGAAATGCAGCTCGAAGCGTGATTTTGATCGGTTAATCAAAGAAACGCGTAAACGGAATATGGTTATGCTTCATCTAAAACGGGATGGTGTGGCTCGATATATGACACTCGAATTAGACGATTAAAATTTCTTAACACATTATCTTTAAAAGGGTCATGGCAACATGGCCCTTTTTTGTTTCTATTCCCCTTTGTTTACAGACGGTGAAAATACTAATTTCCGCACCCTTAAAAATAGTATGAATACCGATTCGATGATTCAAAGAATTCAACCACAAGCTGACTTTATTGCCATGGAGCATGAGGTCCTCGATTTCTGGAAAGAAAATAACATCTTTCAGAAACGCCGAGACGCCAATGCGGGCAAACCCAAATGGTCATTTATCGATGGCCCGATTACGGCCAATAATCCCATGGGTGTTCACCACGCCTGGGGCCGGACGTTAAAAGACGTGTTCAATCGGTATAAAGCCATGGATGGCCATGAACTGCGATACCAGCAGGGATTCGATTGTCAAGGTCTCTGGGTCGAAGTGGAAGTGGAAAAGGAATTGGGCTTCAAATCCAAAAAGGAAGTGGAAGACTTTGGTATCGAAAAATTTGTAAATATGTGCAAGGCGCGTGTGGACAAATTTTCCGGTGTGCAAACGGAACAATCGAAGCGCCTCGGATATTGGATGGATTGGGATGATTCTTATTATACCATGTCCGATGAGAATAATTATACCATTTGGGGCTTCCTGAAAAAATTATTCAATGAAGGTAAAATTTACCGAGGATCGGATGTGGTCCCTTGGTCCGGTCGGTCGGGAACCTCTTATTCTCAAATGGAGATTATCGAAGGAAGGAAACTGGTCGCTCACAAGGCTGTATTCGTGCGTTTCCCGATAAAGGGCAGGGATAATGAATTTCTCTTGGTATGGACGACCACCCCCTGGACACTGACATCCAATGTAGTAGTTGGAGTGAATGGAGATTTGGACTATGTCAAGCTCAAGGCTGCAGATGGATGTCTGTATTATTTAGCTCAGGAAAATTTGGAATTTCAACGTTTAGAAAAACAGTTTGCGGATAAAAAGCAGTGGGTGGATGGAGTGCCAAAACTGAAGACTATTGCCCAAATCTTCAAGGAAAGAGGGGGATTTGAGATTGAGGGTTCGGTTAAAGGATCTGAATTAGTCGGATTGGAATATGAAGGACCGTTTGATAATCTTGAAGCACAATCGGAGCATGGGGGTTGGCCATATGTTGACGATGATTTGAAAGAGAAAAATCAAAATGCAGTTATCCAGCATAAAGTGATTGACCCAGGGAAAGACAAAATCGGAAATGACATCGTTGTTGCCGGTGAGGGAACCGGACTTGTTCATATGGCTCCGGGCTGTGGCGACATTGATCATCAATTAGGGAAAAAATTCGGATTTGTAAACCTAGCACCGCTTGACGAGGAATCCCGGTTTATTGATAAGTTCGGTTGGCTGGAAGGAAAATCGGCCACCGACCCTGAAACGACTGACGCGATAATCAATGATCTGAAAGAGCGAAGTTTTTTGATCCATGTAGAAGATTACCCCCATGTTTACCCGCATTGCTGGCGTTCGGGTGATGAGCTGGTTTTCCGATTGGTCGAAGAGTGGTACATCAAAATGGATTGGCGGGATGATATCAAAGCCATTGTAGACAAGATCGAATGTATTCCGGAGTGGGGCCGAGAAAGGGAACACGCATGGCTGGATAACATGGGCGACTGGATGATT
>LSCF01000090.1 GCA_001577025.1 Fidelibacterota bacterium TCS55
AATGGTGGGTGGATCACCAAAGCTGGATCTTGTAAAATTGGATTAAAACCCAATCCATTTGGTTGTGCTGGTAAAATAGCAATTACTGGCGAACAAGAAGTAATCGAAAGAAGCAAGAAAAAACCCAAGTGGGTTGTCACACCACCTGAAGCGACTAAAGACAAAATGTTTGCAGTAGGCAATGTAAACAAATCTATCATACTTGATGGTGCCAACACGGATGCCAGAATGACTGCTGTTGGTAAAATTGCTGATATGGCAAAAATGGAATTCCAAAGGATGTATGAAAGGTCACGTGTCAGAGAAGGATTACCTGTTGATGATAATGATGTTGGCTGGATTGTAGACGACGGCATCAGGATTGTATCAGAAGTTGTTATTTCCGGTGTGAAAGAAGAAGATTACTATTGGGTAAAGTACAAAGAGTATCAAGCTGACGGCAGTGTTAGCTACTATTACGATTTTTGGGATCTGGTGAGCATTTCTAATGATGATTTAACAAAGTCAGTAAATAGTACTTTAGATAAATTGAATAATGAAGCTAATAAACATAATAATAAAAAAGCAGAAAAACTGATTGAAACAATGCGTGGGCATTTTGGTGTTTCACCCTGAAGAAAGGTTAAATACTATAATCCCTAAAAATGTTAACCTTAATTGAAGTGCGAGTAAATAGATGAAAAATGTCATAATCTATATAATTTTTTCACTCGCAATAGGAATTCTTATTGGTCAAGACAAGGTGGTTGAATCTTCTTCGTGGAGAAAACCCAAATGGACGAAGAAGATACCAAAAGAAACAAAAACGTACGTTTATGCTGTTGGTATGAAAACAGGTTCGAATTCGATGGAAGTGGGTGAAAATCAAGCAAGGTTAAATGCTTTAGGTAAACTATTTGAAACCTACTTTGGTGTTAAAGGAATATCTGATTATTGTCATGAATTAAAATTACCCATTGTAGGTGGAAATGTGAGTTTTTATAACGAATCAAAAAATGGTGCTATTCCCCCCAGCCCAATCGTCAGTTGTCTGGGCCGTCTCAAAGATGTGAATAAAGCGGTGCCCATGCATTTTCAAAAGAATGATTCTGTGTTACTTATGATTGGTGAACGGAAAAATGAATTGGGCGGATCAGTTTATTATTCTTTGCATAATGAATTGGGTGTTAATGTACCAAAACCAAATTTTGAAGAAGTGAAAAACCAAATTTTTGCACTCTCTGATTGTATTGATGATGAATTTATCTTATCCTGCCATGATGTTGCAGATGGTGGCATTGCATCAGCTATTTCTGAAATGACATTTGGCAACAGCATTGGTTGTAATGTGAAAATTGAAAATGACCTTTCTACAGATAAAATTTTATTTTCTGAAACAGGTGGCTTTGTATTGGAAGTATCCCCGGAAAATGTGGAAAGTGTTCAATCGGTGTTTGCCAACTATGGTTTGGATGCAGTTCAAATTGGTTCAACGGGTGGAGACAAAATTCAATTAAATGGTGTGGTGGATATTTTAGTTTCTGAAGCGAAAGAAGCTTGGACAAACGGGTTACGCAATAAGTTATGAGCAAGTTAGATTATAAATCAGCCGGGGTAGATATTGACGCTGGCAACGAAGCTGTCGATCGCATCAAGGATGGGGTGAAGTCTACCTTTACATCCAATGTGCTCACCGGATTAGGCAGTTTCGGTTCGCTCTATGATCTGAAACCCATTTTAGAACAGTATGAAAATCCTGTTTTGGTTCAGAGTATTGATGGCGTTGGCACGAAAACCATCATCGCCAGAAAACTGGGCAAATTCGACACCATTGGTATTGATCTGTTGAGCGCCGCCGCCAACGATATTTTGGTCATGGGTGCCCGGCCGCTCACCTTTCTCGATTATATCGCTAATGACCGGCTGAAGCCGGATATCATAGAAGAAATTGTGTCGGGAATGGTAAAAGCCTGCAGCGATACTGGCGTCTCACTGGTCGGCGGTGAAACAGCAGAAATGCCCGACACCTATTTACCGGGAGAACACGACCTGGTGGGCGTCATCACCGGCGTGGTGGAAAAAGATAAAATTATAACTGGGGAAAATGTTCAACCTGAACATGTTGTTTTAGGGTTACCATCAAATGGATTACACACCAACGGTTATTCATTCGCACGAAAACTCTTTTTTGAAATCGGCGGATATGATGTGAATGACACGATTCCTGAACTGGAAAAATCAGTTGGGCTCACCTTGCTTGAACCGCACATTAATTATACGAATCATGTATTTGCAGCGCTGGATGCTGGCATTGATATTAAAGGCATCGCCCATATTACCGGCGGCGGATTGGTGGAAAACATTCCGCGGATTTTGCCCGACGGATGTGGTGTGAAAATTCAAAAAGGTTCTTGGCCCAGCGTGCCTGTCTTTGATGTAATGCAATCCATCGGCAATGTGGATGAAGATGAAATGGCCCGTGCATTCAATATGGGTATCGGCATGGTGTTTATCGTAGATGTGAATTCTGTGAAAGATGTTTTAAGTGAATTAACACCTGTATATGAAATTGGAACTGTTGTTTCCGGTGAAGGGGTTAGCATTGTTTAAAAAAGATATAAGAGTGTTTATGTGTTCGTGTGTTCACGTAAACACTTATTATTCATGATTGAACTATTTACACAACTGGATTCATTGAATATGCCAAAGAGCGATTATGCCATCACGGGCAGTGGGCCCCTTTTCGCTCACGGTTTAATTTCTTCTCTGGATAATGACTTGGATGTTGTGGCCCGAAATGACGCTTGGAAAATAGCCTTAACATTTGGTAATCCTAAAAGTGGCGATTTGGGCGATTTGATTATCGACATCTTTGATGGGCGAATCCAAATATTTAATAGGTGGTCATTTGTTGATGAATCAACTGATGAAATTATTGACAATGCAGAAACCCATAACGGTCATCCATTTGCCACGATAGACCACGTTTTAGCATTTAAGAAAAAACTGAAACGTGAGAAAGATTTACACCACATCAAGTTAATCGAAGATTTTCAAAAGGCTCATGAACACATCGCACCTGAACACGTGAACACATGAAAAAAAATATAGCAATTATCCAATTCCCCGGTTCCAACACGGAGCGTGAGACACTCATGGCATGCCGCCGTGTGGGGTTGAATCCGGTAGAATTTTTATGGAATGAGCCAGCTGAATCTTTGTCCGACTTTGACGGCTATGTGATTGTAGGCGGATTCTCTTACGAAGACCGATCCCGAGCCGGTGTCATTGCAGCGCTAGACCCCATCATGAAGCAAATCAAGGTTGAAGCTGAAAAAGGGAAACCTGTTTTAGGCATCTGCAACGGGGCGCAAATTTTGGTAGAAAGCGGACTCGTCCCCGGACTGGAAGACGGCCGTGTGGGCGTTGCACTAACCGATAACAAACGGGTGAAGGGCGGCCATGTGGTTGGCGTGGGCTATTATAATACATGGGCGAATTTGAAAATGTCCGTTGAGCCAAATCGATGTGCATTTACCCGTCATTTGAAGACTGGCGATTTTATTAATATTCCGTTGGCTCATGGTGAAGGGCGTTTCATTATCCCGGACGAATTATTAGAAAAAATGATCGCCAATGATCAAACTGTTTACCGCTACTGCAATGATGTTGGTGATGTGATGGATGAATTTCCCACCAATCCCAACGGATCTATGCACAACTTGGCGGCGGTGTGCAATCCCAAAGGAAACGTCATGGCCATGATGCCCCATCCGGAACGTCCCCGCACCGCTTTCACAACTGCTTAATACCAATAAATCTGTATCCCTCTCAAGGTTGTATATTTCTCCTGAGTACACGATACCATCTTCGGAGCTTGGGTCATCTACGAATGCCAATCCGGATAACTGAGGTTCATTTTTGTTAATAATCCCATGTGTGGCAATATGTACAATGTTACCATTACCGACGTCAGAAATAAACTGCGATTTTGTCGCTGCAGAGACGGAAGCCCGTGAGTGATTCTAATTCCTTGTATAAAAGTTCCTTTGGTTATTATTAAGACTTATCAACCCAAATCTGCAAGGAGCTTCCCTTACGTTTCAACTAAAAATGATACAACCTCATTAATACAACCTTTTTGATTAGCGACTAACCAGTTGACTCATAATAAAAGGTAACCGTAGTCAGTTGCCTTTTAAAGTTTCA
>LSCF01000091.1 GCA_001577025.1 Fidelibacterota bacterium TCS55
TATTTATGAAGCGGTGCCTGAAGAAACGGTTTTTGACCTTATTCAATATGCCGGCGGATCAAACCATAATGCTTCTGAAACCGTAGGGATACGGATGATTAAACCAAAATCCGAAAGAACAAACGGTATCTCATATGAATCCTATTATGTAGACATTGGAAGCACCAAATTGATTCCGGTTTTAAATGCTGATCGGATTACTGTTCGACATTTATTTTTTGAATTAAATCAGGTGGAAATCATTGGGCAGGTCAAAGTGCCCGGTATTTATAATTATCATAAAGGTATGACCTTAAAAACACTTCTCAATCTAGGTGGCGGCTTTGAAGATTCCACCTTTTGGAAAACCGTTTACCAAGACCAGGCGGAAATTATTCGACGAGATCCAGATTCCCGTTATGAAACAGTCATCAACATAAATTTGAATGATATATATAATGGCAGTAGCAATCATGATATTCCTCTCCAGAATTTGGATCGGGTCATTATCCATGCCAATTTAAATTATTTTGAAAAGGAGAATATAACTATAGCCGGTGAGGTTAACATTCCCGGTGCATATCCTTTAGTCAAGGATAATGAAACCCTCCAGTCCATTTTAAATCGGGCAGGAGGATATACCACCAAAGCACTGGAAAATGGCATTTCCATCTATAGAGATCAAAAATATTTTGATGTAACAACTGCACAAAATGTATTGGCATTAGATGCTGGAGATGCTGGAGATGCTGGAGATGCTGGTAAAGTGCGTGTTGCGTGGCAAAACGAAAGTATTGCCCTTATGCCCGGCGATAGCATCGTAGTAAAAGAAAGCACGGGCACAGTGAACGTTTCCGGCCAGGTATATAACCCGGGATTAATTGAATTCAGAAAAGGGAGAAACCTGAGGCATTATATCAATGCAGCCGGTGGAATAACCGAAAGAGGTAACAATAAAAGCATTATTGTTGTTTATGCCAATGGAGTTGTAAGCCCCAATAAATGGTATACGACGCCAAGAATTGAGGATGGTGCCACCATTATTGTCAATGAAAAACCGCCGGAAGACCCCTTTGATGTAACCCAATTTGCTACAAATTGGACCTCCATCATTTCTTCCATGATCACCGCCATAGTGCTCTCAAAACAACTTTGATGCGCAAAGCGTAAAGCGTGACCAGTGATGAGTGAAATCACAACAAGGAAAAATAATATCAAAACCCATAAAGATTTGGATGTCTGGAAGAAATCCATGGATTTAGTGGAAGAGGTTTATCGGCTTACAAAAGGATTTCCAGACTCAGAGAAATATGGATTAATCAATCAAGCTAGGCGGTGTGCTGTTTCTATTCCATCAAATATTGCTGAAGGGTCAGCTAGAAACACAAATAAGGAGACCGTTCAGTTTTGTTATATCGCATTAGGGTCACTTTCTGAATTAGAGACCCAACTGTTAATTGCCGAAAGGTTGGGATATTGTGAAAAGATTGATGCTCTAGATAATTTAGTAGAAATAAGACGAATGCTTCTTGGATTAATCAAATACCTAAAATCTAAACAATCCAAATGATACTCCCTTCTTCACCCCTTTCTCATTACGCGTCACTCATCACTCATCACTCATCACTCATCACTCATCACTCATCACTCATCACTCATCACCCATCACCTTAATGAGTAGTAAATTACGCATATGAGTAGTATATTACGCATTATGAAACATTCATTTACACAATATCCTATGCAGGAAATATTCAGTGCCCCTAGTCATATTGCAATTTTGAGAGTGTTAAATCAAATTACGCAAGGCATTAGTGGGAGGGAGTTGGCTCGTCGGGCGGCAATTAACGATCGTACGTGTCGATTAGCATTAGGTCGACTCGAGCAGTTTGGCATTATTGAAAATATGGGAACTGGAAAAATAAAATTATTCAGGCTGAATAGGAAAAACTATTTTGCAAAAACGGTGTTGCCGCCCCTTTTTGCAGGAGAGGTCTCCTTTTTAGGATCCTTAATCGAAAAATTGCAAGAAGCATTAAAAGATAAATGCACATGGGCATGTATATATGGAAGTGTGGCGAAAAAAATAGATGTGGAGTCCAGCGATTTGGACCTGTTGGTTATCTTAAAAAACGAAAATGAATTGCAGCTAATCCAGGAATATATCATTGAATTAATTTCAAATATCTTTATTGATTATGGCCTTTCCCTATCCCCGGTGTTGTTAACAAAATATCAATGGCAGAAAGAAAAACAGTATCAGGGTTTGAAGAAAAACGTTATGCAAGACCATATCCCTCTGGTTGGAGAGATAATATAATTTGGGTCGAAAATTATCCAAAAAAACAGTCGATCGGAATCAATGGCGCAAATATCTCTCAGCAGCGGAGGAATATTCCCAAGGGGCAATGAACAATTATGAAAATAAGTTGTGGACATCCGCCTCAATATTATTTGTTCATGCTGCCATTGCCTATACGGATGCTTTAACCATTAAGGCGGGTAGCGTCAAAAGTGCTGGTGATGACCATGGTCTGGTGATTTATCTTGTGGAGCAAATTTTATCTTTGTCCATTGAAGATAAAAAAGCGATAAATAGATTGGGTAAAATATTGGGTGAAAAATCGAAAGTTTCTTATGGTGGAAAAATATATACTCAAAAACAAGCCGATAAAATAAAAACAGATTTCAGCCGATATCAAACATGGATTACAGCAAAAATTGATTCAATTGCATAAAAATGTAACGCGTAACTCGTCACGAGTCATTATACTCCAATGAGGACACATTTAGATTTAGACGTGTGGAAAAAATCAATTCAATTCGTTAAAAAGATATATGAAATCACCTCGAAATTCCCCGATACTGAAAAGTATGGACTTACAAATCAAATGCGCAGATGCGCCGTCTCAATCCCGAGCAACATTGCTGAAGGTGCTGGAAGAAACTCCAAAAAGGAGTTCAAACAATTCTTATATATTTCTCTTGGATCCATATCAGAGCTAGAGACGCAGCTTATCATTTCGACAGAATTAAATTATCAAAAGGATAATTCACTTTTGGATGAATTAAATGAAATTAGAAAAATGCTTTTTGGCCTAATAAAATCAATTAACATATGAATCTACTCTCCACTCATCACCAGTCACCAGTCACCAGTCACTCGTTACCCGTCACTCGTTACTCGTCACTATCTAATGAACTTCAGTGAATTAGAAACCCTAATGTCCTCCCGCGGTGTTAACACCCTGGCGGAAATCGCCCGAACTCTCAACACCACCCCCCAGGCGGTCTCCAACTGGAAATCGCGAGATCAAGTCCCTCACCACATCGCCGCCAAGCTAAGCCAGCTGCCACCAACTGGCAACCCCCAAACTTCCGATGGCCCACCAATTTACTCATCACCCATCACGCATCACTCATCACCATTTTACGAAGAAGATACGATCTCCCTCTCCGACATCCTCCTTACCATGGCCGAGCAGCTTAAAGTTATCGTTTTAACCACCTTCATTTCCGTCTTTTTAACTTTTACTTATGTCCAATTTATCCAACAGCCTCAATATGTAAGCTGGGCCACAGTCTTATTGCCGGAAAATAAAGCAGGCAATCTAGGCGGCCTTGCTGGTCTC
This sequence comes from Fidelibacterota bacterium TCS55, assembly GCA_001577025.1. GTDB lineage: Bacteria > Fidelibacterota > Marinisomatia > Marinisomatales > TCS55 > TCS55. The sequence goes on from LSCF01000091.1 coordinate 3,612, forward strand.
GCTTCTCAATTTGGTGTGAACGTCCCGATGGAGGCCACTAGACCTGTCCAGTCCGTCTTTGTATCCTGAGCTACTCCGTAGCAGAACGTTTGCAGAAAAAATTAAAGATAACATATTGGCTTTAATGACTAGTATGGAAAAACAAATAGATTCAAAATTATAAAATGTATGAAGATATAAAAAATGTAGCAAAGAGAATATTAAATACTTCAAAAGAAGCATTAAAATATGATTCAGAAAAAGAGAATCTTATTTCTAAGAATGCTCCAAAAGAAGATGTTAAAGAGTACGATGAAAAAATTAAGAATTTATTAAATGCCGGTAAAATAATAAAAAGGACACTGCAGAAAGCTTTTGCATTGCATTAATGAATACCCGGGACCGCTTCCTTCCCCGTCATAATTATCAACTTCAACAAATTCAAAAGAGTCTTATTCAACCTAGAAGATCATGCAGACCTAGTGCTAGTAGATACTGCTGCAACACTAGGCAAGGAAACTCAGAATGTTCTTGAAGCTGTTGA
>LSCF01000092.1 GCA_001577025.1 Fidelibacterota bacterium TCS55
GGCTCTTTTTCTAGATCAAATCCTAGTTTTTTATAATAGTCTTTAACAGGGAAACAGAAATTTTCTAAGAACCATGATTCTGTCATCTTGTTCATTCCCCTTCTTCGCAATACATTGTTCATGATATCAATGCAGAAATTTCTGTCATCCAATAAAGTCCCATTCCAGTCCCAAATGATGTGTTTGTATTTCATAGATAGCCATAAACCTGCAGGAGTTTTAGAAAAAAAGAAATAACTTTTTTACCTATGTTTTCACATAAAAAAGAATTGTTTGAACCATTATCTAAAAGGCTATTGCAAAAGCTCCCCGGCCAGAGAGCGCATGAAATAACAAAAGTCATTACAGATAAAACTGTTAATTTTCCAAATACACCTCAAACAGCTGTACCTGCAGCAGTTTTGATTTTACTGTTTCCAGAAGGAAAGGACATTCATTTTTTCTTGACGAAACGCAGTAATGAAGTTGAACATCATAAAGGTCAAATATCACTACCTGGAGGTGTATGGGAAGAAAGTGAACAGCTCCATGAAACGGCTTTACGTGAAACAGAAGAAGAAATTGGTGTGGCTCCAAAGGACGTCCAAATTCTTGGTAGTCTCACTCCTTTTTTTACACCTGTTACCGGTTTTATGATTCATCCATATATTGGCTGGTCCGATAAAAAACCTGATACCCAAATTCAAGATGTTGAAGTAGATACTCTATTCACAGCAACTTTAAATGAACTCGCTGCTGAAAAAACCTTTCAATCTGAAAAATGGGTAATTCGAGGTTATGATGCTACGGTACCATTTTTTAATTTTAAGGGCATAAAAGTTTGGGGTGTAACAGCGGCAATTTTATCTGAGCTCAAAATTGTTATAAAGGAATGTTATTAGCAACATGGCAAATAAACTAGGTATTGATCTTGGAGGCACTAAAATTGAAGCCATTATCATAAATGATCAATTTCAGGTGCTAAAGAGAAAGCGCGTCCCCACCCTGCGTGAAGAAGGATATGAGGCTATATTAGGTCGGATATCCCAACTGGCAAAAGAAATGATCGCTTATGGAGATATTCAGGGACCGGTAGGTCTTTGTACACCGGGCGCCATTGATTTTCAATCCGGTACGCTGAAAAATAGCAACACAGTCTGCTTGATCGGGCAGCCCATCCAAAAGGATTTAGAATCCATCGTGGACTTACCAGTGGTCTTGGAAAATGATGCCAACTGTTTTGCCTTGGCCGAAGCCACTTTGGGTGCAGCAAAAAAACACGGTGTAGTGTTTGGGGTTATTCTCGGCACAGGATGTGGTGGCGGTATTGTCATTAATAAAAATATCCACAGAGGCCCCAATCACATTGCTGGTGAATGGGGTCATCATGTATTATATCAGGGCGGCCGTGATTGTTACTGCGGAAATAAAGGGTGTACTGAAGCCTATATTTCAGGAACAGCTCTTGAAAGTGAGTGGAAATCTTTATCGGGGAAATTTGACCGTGTAACTGATATAATCGATAATAATCTATATAAGGACCACCCCGAATGGAAAACGAATTTTATTCATAACTTTGGATTGGCATTAGCCAATGTATTAGATATATTTGATCCAGATGCTGTTGTAATCGGCGGAGGTTTGTCCAAATTGGACTTGCTTTACAATGAAGGAAAAGAAGCTGTGTATCAATCAACATTTAGTGACAAAATGGTTACTCCCATCCTCAAGAATCAATTGGGAGATTCGGCCGGCGTGTTTGGCGCAGCCATGTTAGGTGATATTTCTTGAAATTCGCCAAATGGCTATATAACCTATCAAACACTGATCAATATATCCTGATCGGTTTCTTTATTGCAAGCTTAGGACTTTCCTATTTAACCATCACCATGCTTCGGGCCTGGCATTTAAAAATCCATGGCAGTGATAAATATTCTCACGAGATGCGCGTCACCCCTTTTGGGCTGGTGGGTGTCGCACTACTCTATTCCGTCATATTATATATGTCCATTGGTGAAACTGTGACCAAATGGATCATAGGAATAACTCAATAATTATTTATTAGAAATATTATGATGAAAAGTTCTTTAGTCATTTTATTGACTAGTTTTTTATTTAGCCAAGAGTATACATATACAAACCCAAGCAAAGATGGAACAGGTAAATATTTTTTAGAAAGAGAAATTAGTACTATAATGGGACATATGGGGGCTCCTTGGTTAGATCGTTCTTCAAGGGAAAAAGAAGAACGCCCAGATCTTGTTATTGAAGCTCTAAATTTAGATAGAACTCAAATTGTTGCCGATTTTGGAGCAGGCAGTGGCTATTTTACCCACCGAATTGCTTCAAAGTGTAGTTTAGTATATGCTGTGGATATTCAGAAAGAAATGCTGGTCTTAAATAAAAAGAAAATGGAAGAAAAAAATATAAAAAATGTCATTTTTACTTTAGGCGCAGAAAAAAATACCAATCTTCCAAAAGAATCAATTGATTACTTAATTATGGTAGATGTCTATCATGAATTAGAATTTCCATATGAAATAATGCGAGATATCTATGGTGTGCTCAAACATAATGGTAAAGTTGTATTAGTTGAATATAAGCAAGAAGACCCGAGGATTAATATTAAGCCTCTTCATAAAATGAGTGTAAAGCAAATTCGTAAAGAGATGGAGTATTCTGGTTTTGAATTGAGTCAGTCTTATAAAAAATTACCGCGTCAGCACATGTTATTTTTTAACAAAAAATAATATGATCATTTTTTCTTTTTGCGCTTCATCTTTAGAAGCTTCCAAGCGGCCTTAGGCAGTTTTTCTAATTCATTCATTTCTCCGGCTCCCTGAAGCCATTCTCCCCCATCAATGGTTACGACTTCACCATTGATATACCCTGCCTGATCGCTTACCAGATACGTGGCCAAATTGGCCAATTCTTCATGTTCACCCACACGCTTAAGGGGTACGCGATTAATCATTTTCTTTTGAATACCTAATCCCGGCGGAGCCAATCTTGACCACGCCCCTTTTGTGGGGAACGGTCCCGGTGCAATGGCCACAGTTCGAATACCATATTTGGCCCATTCTACAGCCAACGATCTTGTCATGGCCAATACACCTGCCTTGGCACATGCAGAAGGCACCACATATCCGGATCCCGTCCAAGCGTAGGTGGTAACAATATTCAGGATAACACCCCCATCATTCTCTCGCATGACCTTCCCCGCTGCTTGGGTACAATTGAATGTGCCATTTAATACAATATCCACTACCGTTTTAAATCCATTGGGACTTAAGTCTTCTGTAGGGCTGATAAAATTCCCCGCAGCGTTGTTTAATAAAATATCAATGGAACCCAGTTCACTTACAGTTTGATCAACCATGGATTGTACTTGTTCTGGATCTCTCACATCACAAGTGATAGCCAATACCTTACCACCATATTGACGTAGTTCTTCTGCAGTATTATCGATCACATCTTGACGACGACTGGTGATAACTAAATTTGCACCCAATTCTGCAAACCGAGTTGCCATGGATTTACCTAATCCAGTGCCACCACCAGTGATAACAATCGTTTTATCTTTTAATAATCCCGATTCAAACATTGTGTTTTAACCCCAAATCATTGAATTAATCTACCTTCCAAAAATAAAAAAGCCCCGCAGAATTGCAGGGCTTTTTATATAATCATCTTAATAAATGATTAGTTATTATTTTCATCATCACCAGCGGCTTCATATTCTGCAGGATCAACAACACCATCACCATTTTGATCTACGTCGTCGAATCCAGTATCAAATTCAGGGTCTTCGTTCCCTTCCTTGTCATAACCAAACACGGCGCGAGCTTCTTCACGATCGATGACGCCATCACCATTGGTGTCAACATCTTCAAATTTAGGACCGCCATCATGGTCACCGCCATCATGGTCACCTGGGCCTGGTCCGCAATCCACTGGATTGCCATCAGCATCTTCATGCCAAACAGCATAGGGGCCATCTTCAGGTGAACCATCGCCGTCTGAGTCTAACCAATATTCGTCTTCACCATTCATCATTGC
>LSCF01000093.1 GCA_001577025.1 Fidelibacterota bacterium TCS55
AAGCAGTATATGGATATATTGTGGTTCATAATTATTTTAATTTTTGTGGTTTCTGTTGTTTGTTTTGTATTATGGAGATATAATATGTATGTAGAACTTTTTGAAGATGAGAGACCCCGTATTTCTTCTTATAGTTACGATTTAGAACACGAAAAGAAGTTTATTGGTAATGAACTTGTTGATGTTTATTACTGTAATCCAACGGTAGTTACTGACTATAAATATGCTGGGATAAAACACAAGAACATTAAAGCTCGTGTTATTGAATATGTGAATAAAGCTGATGCTAAGAAATATTATGGGAATTTCACAAATGCTAATGCTAAAGAATGTGTAAAGTTGCTTAATGGGACTGAATATGTTATTGGTTATATGAAGTCTCCCAATATGCTTAACTACTTTAAAAATGTAAAGTAATTGGGTTGAACAGTGATGGCAACCTTTTGGTTGCTTGATTTTTGAATTTTTTCTCTCTTTTTTCTTTGTAACGTATGAGGGAGATGGACATATAGAGGATAGTTATGGCAATTGAAATTAATGAAAGTGTTGAAGGCCTGCTTGCTGCAAGTCAAGTCTACCAGTTTCTATCAACATGTCTTCTTGAGCCAAATAAGAAGGCTTTAGAGATGCTAAATAACGAAGAGTATATGGCTGAGGTTAAAAGCTGTATTTCTGTCAGTGGTAATAGTGAAATGCTGGGTGTATTTGAATCACTGCAGAAGGCGCTGGAAGGCAATGATGTTGAAAATTTGGAGTGGGGCTATCGTGCAACATTTGGAGGTGCAACTGTTGCGATGGATTGTCCTCCTTACGAGATGTATTATAGCGGTTCGCAGATTTGGCAACAGACTCAGGATCTAGCCGATATATCAGGGATGTATAAGGCATATGGAATTGAGATGGAAGAGGATACGACTACAACCAGGTGGGATCATGTAGCTGTTGAATTGGAATTCCTGCATTTCCTGACTTACAAACTGGCGTATTCAGTAGAAAACCACACTGAAGAACAACAGGAAAACTGTCTTTCCGGTAAGAAAAAGTTTTTGTATGCCCACATCGGCAGATGGATTAAGGCCTTTTCAACCTCTGTTATTAAGAAAACGCCTGAAGACTTTTATCGCCATGCAGCTACTCTGGCAAGCCTTTTTATTCATATAGAAATGGTCAAGTTGTCTGTTGATGCGGAAGAGATTGATGAGTATATGGGCAACGAGCCAGATTATCTACAGCGGCTTGAGGGTAAGAGTGCTATGGCATGTGATTCTTGTATGGACGAGGAAAAGTATGACTGAACTACAGGAAGAAGAAAATAAAACCCTTGAAATCGTATATGATCATCAGTTGGTAGATGATATTGTATGTAAAGGCCTGGCAGGGCAGGAAGCTTCTGGAGATTATACATTGTATAAAGAGTATCACGATAAGAGGGATACGATTTATGAGATGGAAGAGGAAAGAAGTCAGAAGTCAGAAGTCAGATAGTGATAAATTCAAGTTTTTGCATGTGAGCACAGATGAAGTTTATGGCTCACTGGGAGATGAGGGATTTTTTACTGAGTCGACTGCCTATGACCCCAGCTCTCCCTACTCTGCTTCTAAAGCAGGATCCGATCACCTTGTTCGGGCCTGGCATCGTACATACGGGTTTCCGGCTTTAATTACCAATTGCTCTAATAATTACGGCCCATATCAATTCCCGGAAAAACTCATTCCCCTTATGATTGCCAATTGTGTGGATGAAAAACCACTCCCTGTTTATGGAGAAGGGCTTAATGTTCGGGACTGGTTATTCGTGGAAGATCACTGTGATGCGATTTATGAAGTGCTTCAGCATGGCAAAATTGGAGACACCTATAATATTGGTGGGCATAATGAAATACGGAATATTGATATTGTTAATACAATCTGTTCCATTTTAGATGAATTGAAACCAAGATCTAATAAAAAATCATATTCAGAGTTGATTACCTATGTGACGGATCGACCTGGTCATGATTTTCGATATGCCATAGATGCATCAAAGATTAAAAATGATTTAGGATGGACACCGAAAGAAACCTTCGAAACGGGGATACGAAAGACAATTCAATGGTATTTAGATCATGAAGACTGGTGGCGGAAAATTCAGGATGGGACGTACAATCAGGAGCGACTAGGCGTCGAGAAGTCAGTTTAGAGTTGGCAGATATTAGATTTTAGAAGTCAGAAATAAGATGTCAGATGTGAGATAACAGATGATAGATAAGCAATAAATTCGATGGGGTTTGAGCAATTAGACGTATGGAAACGGTCATCTAAACTGTGCACAAAATTACTGTCATCCTGAATGAAGTGAAGTCTTTCAAGCTAACTATTGAAGAACAACCGACCATACGGAAAGAATTGCAAAGGTTCTTAGGGAAAATATGTATTTTTTCCCACCTCCCCTTTGTCCCCTCCTCATATGAGGAGGGGAGCGACAAAACAAATGGTAACAAATCAATAGCGTTAGGGGTGGTGGCTAAATAATGAAATTTTATAATCTAAAAAAGCACACTAAAACTCGGAAAGCGCTTAGAAATAATATGCCTCCGGCAGAAGTTATACTCTGGACACATCTCAAGAGGAAAAGGTTTCGGGGGTTAAAATTTAGAAGACAATATGGTATTGATAGACATGTTGTTGATTTCTATTGCCCAAAGTTGAGGCTCGCAATCGAAGTAGATGGTATCAATCATCTGGGAAAAAAGCAAAAACTAAAAGACCAAAAAAGACAGGCAGAAATTGAATCCTGTGGCATTAAAGTCCTTCGGTATATGAATACTGATATTTATGATAACATCGATGGGGTGGTCGAAGACCTTAATTGTAAAATAAATGAAATGTATTTTTCCGATTGAAGAATAGGTAATTGAAAGCAAAGCTCCTTACTTCATAAATAAATGATATCTAATTTCTACCCTTCTATTCATTCAAAATATTCAAAAAACATATGCATAAACTAGTTCTTCTGCGCCATGGCGAGAGCCAATGGAATTTAGAAAACCGATTCACGGGGTGGACCGATGTGGATCTTACCGATAGGGGGATTGTGGAAGCTGAATCTTCCGGGAAAATACTGAAGTCAGAAAATTTCCAGTTTGACCTGATATATACTTCTGTGCTTACAAGGGCGATTCGTACCATGGAAATCTGTCTCAAAGCAATGGATATCCATGATATTCCAATTGAATATGATTGGCGGTTAAATGAGCGGCATTATGGCGCCCTCCAGGGGTTAAATAAAGCAGAGACCGCCCAAAAATACGGCGATGAACAAGTGCTCACCTGGCGCCGAAGCTATAGCACACCACCACCAACATTGGATATAGATGACGAGCGGCATCCTCGTTTTGATAATCAATATAGCCATTTAACTGAAGCGCAACTGCCTGCATCGGAATGTTTAAAGGATACAGTAGAGCGATTCCTTCCCCTCTGGCATAAGACCATTGCCCCATCGGTTCAATCGGGGAACCGTGTCCTCATTGTTGCCCACGGAAATTCACTTCGGGCTCTGGTGAAATATTTAGATAATGTTTCAGATGAAGACATTGTGGGGTTAAATATTCCCACTGGCGTTCCATTGGTTTATGAGTTGGATGATGAATTAAAGCCCATTAAACACTATTATCTAGGTGACCAGGACGCTATTGCACAAAAAGCGGCAGCAGTGGCTGCCCAGGGTACGGGAAAGAAGACTGACTGACAGTAGCAAGAATTCAGATTTCAGAAGTTGTGCCCTCCA
>LSCF01000094.1 GCA_001577025.1 Fidelibacterota bacterium TCS55
GGGGTTCTCCCTGAAGAGGTATAAATATGTGTCAGTAAATTGTACGACTCTAATTTCGCTAAAATATTTCTGATGGTTGCAGAACTGAATCTAAAAGTATATTGCTCCTTCAAAAATTTTGAACCCACCGGTTGATTTAAAGTAATAAATTCATCAATTGTTGCCTTCAATACTTTTTTATCCCGCTGAGTTAAACTGTATTTTTTGTGTTTAATCATATCCTAAAAATTAGTCAGGTCGTTAATCTATTGTCAAGGAAGTACAGTTCATTTTTGCATAAATTTACAAGAATTTTGATACCGCTTTTATACTACCTATAAAACCAATAGTTATTGAGACGATTGCTAACCAAACCGGCAATAATTCACCCATAAATAACTGAATAGAAACCCACTCATTCAGCATACGGTTTAATTCATTCACTATCAAGATTAACAATCCGTATGATAGGAAAGCTCCAATGATCGATTGAAGCATCCCCTCAAATATAAAAGGAATTTTTACAAAAAGATTTGTAGCTCCAATCAATTTTAAGTTCCGAATTAATTCGGAACGTGCATAAATGGTCAGTTTAACTGTATTGGTAATAAAAATAATGGATATCAGCAATACAATCGCTACCAGAATTTTCATAAACCCCAAAAAATAATTGTGCAGAGACTCCACCCTTGAAATCAAATGTCCCTGATAATAAATGGATGAAACCCCCTTTAAATTTTTAATTTTCTTCAGCAATAATTCTGCTTTTGAGGTTGAAAAATTATTTTCCTGCAATTTAATGATACAACTTGCAGGAAACGGGTTGTATCCCAACATATCCATTACGTTTTCACCAAATTCATCTTCATAAATATGGACCGCATCCTCTTTTTTGACCAAAGTTGCTTTTTTGACAATTGACTGAGCTGATATCTGGCTGATAATATGTTCTGCACCTTCATTGGTTACCTCCTCATTAAAAAAGACCTCCACCTTGTACTTTGATCGGAATAATTGGGGAAGCTTATCTGAATTTTCATTGATAATAAACAACATCCCTAAAAAAAACAGGGAGAGACATACAGTTATTATTGAGATAAAAGCTGTGCCTTTATGCCTCCACAAATTTGTTAATCCTTCAATTATTAGGAAGACTGTTTTATCCATCAGTCCACTAACCGTCCGTTATCAATATTGAAAATCCGATGTTCCCTGTCTTTTATTAAATCAAAATAAAAATGCTGCCACTGATGGGTTGCCATCAACACGAGTGTCCCTCTTGAATGGATATTTTCTAATAATTCCAACAAATTCCTGGCTGAATCAGGATCCAAATTAGCTGAGGGTTCATCAGCTAAAATAATTTCCGGGTCTTTCACAAGTGCCCTTGCAATGCATGCCCTTTGTTGTTCACCCCCGGAGAGTTCATCAGGTTTCCTTTTTTCTTTTCCTTCTAAGCCCACATCAATAATAACGTTTTTTACCCGGTCATATACATCTTTTCTGTTGTATCCAATTACGTGAAGAGGTATTGCAATATTTTCAAAAATATTTCTGTCTTTTAATTTCTAATGCTTTTTCTTTATCCATTATATTCTCTTGTGTCCGATTGTTAATGTGTTCATGTGGAAAATTCTTGTGTCTTTTGTGCCTTTTGTGGCACAATCATTTTTTCCCAATATATAAAGTACAAATTCCAAATGTGAGCGGAATGGCTCTACAATTTTTCAGTCCAATCGACTCCATGAGTGCTACAAATTTTTTTCGTGTCGGGAAATTCATGATGGAATCAGCCAAGTATGCATAAGCCGCCGGATTTTTGGTAAATAGCTTGGCCAGTTTTGGCAACACACCATTTAAATAAAAACTGTAGGTGCTCCGCCAAAACCCCGGTTCAGGTGTAGTGAGTTCTAAAACCATAACTTGTCCATTCTCAACAATGACTCGTTTCATCTCAGACAGGGCTTTTACTTTATCGGGAATATTTCGGATACCAAAAGCGATGGCCGTCACATCGAAGGAATCATCTTCAAATTGGAGATGGGTTGCATCACCCCATTCTAATTCCACCCGATCCTTTAATTCCCGATTTGAAACTTTTTCTGATCCTTTGTCCACCATTTCCTGGACGAAATCCACACCGGTCACATTCACGTCCGGATAGGTATTCGCACAATCCAATGCAAGGTCGCCCGTGCCGGAGGCCACATCAAGGAATCGATTTGTGTGAAAGAACTTCATTTCAGAAACAGTGCGTTTCCGCCAAGCCACATCACGCCGTCCGGATAAAAATCGATTTAAGAAATCATACTTATCTGTCACCGATGCAAAAATATCTTTTACGATGCCAATCCGTTGGTCATCGGACATCTCCCGTACCGATGGGTATTCTACATTTTGTGTCTCTGTGTCTCCGTGGTTCACCTTAATCCCTTAATAAAAAATGTTGTAATCCCCTTCACCCATTCATCTCGATCAAATTGATTTCCATTGGATGATTCGTGGTATTCTTTCAAAAATCGATTCAACACCGCATCCAAATAAAAAACGGTCTGAGTTTTATTTAACTTAGAATCCACTTCTCCCCGATCCATGGCATCTTGAATGATTTCTCCCAAATAATCATCGGATAACTTTTGCAATTCGGATACAATTTTTTGACGATCGGGAGAATCGGCCGAATAAATGAGTCTAAAATAGATTCGCGCCAACCGGGGATGGTCAGAAATAAACTGCACACCAGAATCCACAATTTTGGCGAGCCGATCTTCAAAGGGCAACCCTGCCGTTTCATCCCGCACTTTTCGCAGATATGACTTTACTTCCCCAATGGCCAAATGGTAGATATGATAATAGAGACTTCCTTTAGTTTTAAAATAATTGAATAGGGATCCTTTGGCAATTCCGGCACGTTCCACCACTTTATTCATGGATGCGGTTTCGTAATCCCGATCCGCAAATTCGGAGATGGATGCATCTACTATACGTTTTTGTTTATCAATAGGTAATTTTTCAAATGGATTCATAGTGTATTAATTAATTGATTCTTATATTGACCGGGTGGTCAAGTTAATAATAATTATAAATTCATAATAAATATTTCTTAGCAAAATGTTAAATAGAATAAAATTTCTCACAGCAGGTGAGTCCCACGGACAAGGTCTTTTGGGCATTTTAGACGGTATGCCATCTGGACTGGAAATCTCTGAAGATTATATCGGCATTCACCTGGCTCGCAGGCAGATGGGCCACGGTCGTGGTGGACGGATGAAAATTGAAAAAGACAGGGCGGAAATCTGGGGTGGGGTTCGTCATGGTGAATCATTGGGGGCGCCTATTGGACTAATTGTTCGAAATAAGGATTGGAAAAACTGGACAAAAAAAATGTCCGTCTTACCCGTAGAAGATGAGATTAAAAAAGTGACGCTTCCACGCCCCGGGCACGCAGATTTGGCCGGTGTACAGAAGTATGGATTTGACGATATCCGTAACGTGTTGGAACGATCTAGCGCTCGTGAAACCACCATGCGGGTGGCGTTGGGATCCATCTGCAGAAAATTATTAGAAGATGTGGGCATAGAAGTGGGCAGTCGTGTCGTAGAAATCCACGATGTGAAAGATGAAAGTCCTGTTCCATCAAATCTGTCACCAAATCAATTAAGTGAAACAGCAGATGCATCACCAGTAAGATGTTTGGACAGAGATGCTGAATCAAAAATGATAGCAACAATTGACAATGCTAAAAAAGCCGGTGATAAC
>LSCF01000095.1 GCA_001577025.1 Fidelibacterota bacterium TCS55
TCACAGGGTGATATTCTTGGTTCTGAAAGTATATTTCTTAAAATTTTGCCTGAACCTGAATTAATAGAGCATCATTATCGTATTCATTTGTAGCTCCGTCAGTTTTGCCCTCAGAGTTATATAAGTAGTTAATTTGTACTCTGGTCCAGTCGTTGATGAAATAATTTAAACCAAATGTGATTGTATTTTGCTCAAAATTTTGAACCTTATCAAAATATGTATAAGTGGTTCCATCAGGATCGTAAGTTTCATATTTTATAATTGCCTGAAGACTCCAGGGGGTGGTGTACATCAAAGCTCCCCAATATCCGTTTTTGTCATATTCAGGAAGTGTAGCTTCTGTGGATTTTCCACCACAACCACCACCACTGTCGAAGTCGCCAATATCAGTACCCATTATGTACTCACCTTGTAGTAAGAAGTTATATTTTTCAATTGAAAGCTCAAAAGCAGTTCTGGTTCTTTTTTTCTGAACCCAATCGCCATCAACCGTAACTTGTTCTCCAATATGACCTGTTCTGTAGCTACCACCAAAGTGTAACCATTCCCAGGGAGAAATAACCAATCTATCTACAATATCTTTATTGCCAGTAGCCGTCACTACAATATCCGCTTCAGGTATGGCCGTTTCCATCCGTTTAACCGGATATCCATCCATGGCAGCTTGCAGTGCACAAATGGGATCAATTTCTGTTACAATTACGCGAGCACCCGCACCGCGCAATGAAGCAGCAGATCCTTTACCCACATCACCATAACCAGCAACAACAGCTACTTTACCCGCCATCATTACATCCGTAGAACGGCGAATGGCATCTACCAAAGATTCTTTACATCCGTATTTATTATCAAATTTTGATTTCGTAACTGAATCATTCACATTGATCGCCGGCATGGTGAGCGTACCATTTTTTACACGATCATATAATCGATGCACACCGGTCGTGGTTTCTTCGGATAATCCTTTAATATTGGCAACCAATTCAGGAAAGTCATCCAATACCATATTGGTTAGATCGCCCCCATCATCCAAAATCATATTGAGCGATTGACCATCAGAGAAAGCAAACAATGTTTGCTCGATGCACCAATCAAATTCTTCATCGGTCATACCTTTCCATGCATATACCGGAACACCGGTTGCAGCGATGGCCGCAGCGGCATGGTCCTGCGTTGAAAAAATATTGCAGGATGACCATGTCACCTCAGCACCCAGTTCCACCAATGTTTCAATCAATACCGCTGTTTGAATGGTCATATGCAAACAGCCTGCGATGCGGGCGCCTGCCAATGGTTGAGAAGGGCCGTATTCTTCACGAATTGATATTAAGCCCGGCATTTCTGCTTCGGCTAATGTGATTTCTTTTCGTCCCCATTCAGCCAAAGAGATATCTTTCACTTTATAGGGCAATCGATCGGTTTGAGTCATTTCTGCTAAAGCCATGATTAATTCCTTTCAGCAACGGCTGATTTTAATGCATCAACCATATCTGTTTTCTCCCAGGTGAACAACTCATTTTCACGGCCAAAATGTCCATTGGCGGCTGTTGGTCTATACCGGGGATGTTTTAATTTTAAGTGGGCAATGATGCCACCGGGACGGACAGGAAATACAGTTTTGGCTACTTCAGTCAACTCTGCATTAGAAAGGTCGCTCGTTCCCAGTGATTTCACATAAAATGAGGTGGGTTCTGCCACGCCAATACTATATGAAAGCTGCACTTCACATTTATCAGCCAATCCGGCAGCTACAATATTTTTGGCAATATAGCGAGCCATGTAGGCTGCAGAACGGTCCACTTTTGAAGGATCTTTTCCGGAGAATGCACCACCGCCATGGGGGGCATAGCCACCGTATGTATCTACGATGATTTTCCGTCCAGTTAATCCTGTATCTGCTTCAGGGCCACCAAAAACAAATCGACCAGTTCCATTCACAATAAATTCTTCTTCATAGGGTAATCCGCACTCATCCAATACGGGCTTGATTACTTTTTCTATCATTTCAGATTCAACAAAATCATGTTCGGCAGATTCATTATCAAATTGGTCCAACATATCATTATGCTGTGTGGCAATAACTACTTTCGTAATGGAAACTGGATTCCCATTTTCATATGCCACAGATACTTGTGATTTACTGTCGGGCCGCAACCAAGGGATGGATCCATCTTTTCGCAGGTCTGTCATCCGTTCGACCAGGCGATGAGAAAGATGAATTGGCAATGGCATAAGTTCATTGGTTTCATTACATGCAAAACCAAACATAAGGCCCTGATCGCCGGCACCCTGTTCTTCATGGAGACCTGCGCCTTCATCAACACCTTGCGCAATTTCAGGACTTTGTTTATCCAGCATGGATAGCACTTTTACTGTTTCAGCATCCATACCGTAGGCTTTATCCGTATACCCAATTTCGACTAAAGTTTCTTTCACTACCCGTTCAACATCTACGAATCCTTGCGATGTAACTTCACCAGAAACCACGACTGTGCCGGTGGTAGCCAGTGTTTCGCAGGCCACGCGAGACTGAGGGTCCTGTGAAAGTAAGTTGTCTAAGATAGCATCCGATATGGCATCACAAACCTTATCCGGATGGCCTTCTGAAACTGATTCAGATGTAAATACAAATTTGCTCATGTTATCCTATTTTAATTTTGTTGTTGTTATAACAGCCGAGAATTTACAATAGCTAATAAACCCCCTCCAAATAGGCGGTATAGTTTTTTATCGGTGCTTTTTCCACTTATCCACAATTTTGACAATCTGATGATCGATTTTTTCAATACAATCGTCAATGGATTGAAATCCATTTGTGGATGAGACTTTTGCATTCAAATCATGCTGAGGGATATGTAAATTGATTTCTGTGGTGAATAAACTATTTTCATGTGACATAACGATGTAACAATTATTGATGCGCTCGAAATGTTTTTCAAACTTTAAGACGCCATCTTCTGCATGATCCCGGAGGTCATCTGGCGCTTGAAAATGTCTGGCTGTAAATACAATATTCATAATGTACTCCTTTGTTATACGGTTATAGAAGGCCCTGCATCCCTTACGTGTTGATCGCCCAAATCATATTGTGTGAAATTATCCTGAAATTTCTTAACAAGAGCCATAGCTGTTGATCGATACTCTTCTTCATCTGCCCAAATGTTTTTGGGGATAAGCAAACTGGCATCAATATCACCCAGTGTTTTGGGAACCAAAATGCCAAAATATGGATCAACTTCAAATTCAGAATCATTAATACTACCATCCAGAATCGCATGGATGATCGCTCGTGTTACGGGCAATGAAATTCGTTTTGCGCCCGATTGTGCACTGGCGCCAACCCAGCCTGTATTAACTAAATACGCTGGTGCCTGATGTTTGTTCATTTTTTCACGAAGTAATTCAGCATAACGTAAAGGATGTAACGTCAAAAATGGTCCACCAAAACAGGGAGAAAATGTGGCCGTAGGTTCCGTAACACCCCGTTCTGTTCCAGCCACTTTTGCCGTGTATCCGCTAATGAAATGGTACATGGCCTGCTCCGGCGAAAGTTTGGCCACTGGGGGTAAAACACCATAGGCATCACAAGTGAGGAAGATAATTGTATCGGGATGGCTACTG
>LSCF01000096.1 GCA_001577025.1 Fidelibacterota bacterium TCS55
CCATTATGGCCGCCGCCAATTACAATGGCATCATATTTTTTTACGCCGGGCATGAGCGTTTCCTTTCCGGATCAAAGAAAGGTGTCTTAACCACTTTCGCCGGTGTGAGTTTTCTAAAATGTTCTACTTTGAGTTCAAACATGAGTTCAGACCCTTCGCTGGCATATTCCGATTTTACATGAGCAAGTGCAATGTACCGTTTCAGAAGCGGTGACCACGCACCACTGGTGGCATAGCCAACCTGTTCGTTTCCTTTGTAAAGGGGAGTACTGGTTCGCCAGGCCGTACAGGGGAGTCCCGGTGCCAAGCCTGCTTTTCGGTAATGCTGTTCCAGTTCTTTCCATTGGATTTCTATGCCCACAAAATTCCATTCCGGGCCACGATCCAATTCTGCTTCTAATGCTTTTTTCCCGATAAAATCTTTTTTCTTCATTTTCACGGCCCAGCCCAAACCCACTTCGTATGGGGATGATTTCCGGGATTCAATAATGGCATGTCGGGATGAAACATAATCCACATCAAGTAAAATGAGTCCTGCTTCGATTCGGGAAATATCCAGTGCGTTAAGCCCCGTTGGTGTGATACCGAAGGGTTTTCCTTTTTTTAGCAATAGATCCCAGACTGCTAATGCATCATTTGGATCCATCCAGATTTCGTAACCGAGATCGCCTGTGTACCCTGTGCGGGAAATGGAAACGGGGATGTCGCCAAATGTGGTATCCATCATCCAGAAAAATTTGAGACTGTCCAATGAATCGGATGCCACCGTATTCAGAATGGCTCTGGAATTGGGTCCTTGGAGTGCCAATGCCGCTGTTGTGTCTGAATCATCGGTAATGGTCAGATCCATACCTGCGGCGTTGTGTTCTATCCAATCCAAGTTGGGTTCAGCGCTGGTGATGCGGAATTTGTTTTCTGATAAACGTTGAACCGTACCATCGTCGATCACCTTACCGTCTTCATCACACCATGGGGTGTACATAACCTGCCCCACTTTGCAGATGCGGACGTTTCGTGTCACCAGCCGATCAAGGAATTCCTGTGCGTCTGGACCATCAATAATATATTTTTTTAGGGGCGTAATATCCAATAGCGCTGCCTTGGTACGGATGGCAAAATATTCATTATCATGATGGAGTTCATAACTGGTGGCCGCCAGATAACCGCCCCACCGTTTCCATTCCTGGGGCTCATTCAGTTTGGACGTCCGCTCAAAAAATGGAGAAAGCTTTAAGTGGGTGTTGGCGGTGAATTGGTTGTTGTAGGTCATTCAGTTGTTCTTAAAAATGGTCGTGTTAAACATGTGGGTCCACCGGCGCCTTTGATTGAAATTTCTAATCCGTCATAAGTATGGATGGCAACGCCTTTTTCTTCCAATCTGTTTTGTGTAACTGGGTTGCCTTCAAGCATGATCACTTTCCGTGGCGCCACAGCCAATACATTGCAAGCCATTGAGTCATATTCTTCATCCGGGACTTCAATGAGTTCAATATTTCGGCCTAGAATATATTCCCGGAAGGGAACCGGAAGCAATCGGGAATAGACCAAATATAAATCATGATCAATTGGAGACACATTGCTCATAAGGTGGAGACAATCCGCAGGGCCCGTCCAGTGGGGAAGGGGGACAGAAATCACTTCATCTACAAGGTCACCCAGGATTTCTTTAATTTGACGAATGCCTTCTGCATTGGATCGATACCCTTCACCTATGGCTACGGTTCGTTCGTCAATCCAAACCACATCGCCACCTTCTAATGTTCCCGGGGCTTCGATCTGCCCCAAAATCGGTACACCAATAGATTCAAAATATTTTGCTATGGCTGAAGATTCTGGCAGTCGTGCTACCTTGCCCATGGTGCATAATACAACGCCGCCATTGGTGACGACGCACGGGTCGTGGGTATAAACAGAGTCGAGTGATGTAGAATTATCTTTCGGTAGATAATGAACTTCAGCACCAGATGATTCTAAAAAGGCCACCAATGATTCGTGAGCTGCCTGTGCTTTATCAAAATCCGGTGTACCAAAATAATTTAACAGGGGTGATTGTTCATCCACTTGTGACTGGCTTTGGTATGCATCCCTGGGCTGTTTCACTAAAACCCGACGGATAGGATCCACCATATTTTGGCAGCCGAAATGATTACTCAATGGAACCCCCGCACCAGTTGATGATCATATTTGCCATAATGTTGATGCATGTTAATACTTCTTCAATTTCTACAAATTCATTGGCCGCATGGGCGAGACGAACGTCTCCGGGGCCAAAAAGAACGGCGGGAATTTGTGCATGATTTGTGAAGAGGCGCAAGTCAGATCCATAGGTAACACCTTCTAAAATGGGCGCATCGCCAACGGTTTGAACAAAGCTGTCTGTCAGGGTTTGAATCAGGGGATGATCAACTAGTGTTTGGCCCGATTCAAATTGCCCCTCGAACCATTCAATAACCGGTGGATTATTTTTTAGCCAAGTATCTTTATTGGAAATATTTTGGATATGAGATTCAAATGCATCTCGGGCATCTTGTGCGGTCTCCCCAGGGAAGACGCCAAACCTACCTTCTGCGATTACAGATTCGGGGACGGTGGAATGCCACTCTCCACCTTTGATGGTGCCAATATTAATGGGGGCCACACGATCCGGGGATTCGTAATATTGCACTTCAAATGATTGATGCCGGTGTTTTTCTAAATCCAATATTGATTGGTGGATTCGGTTGAATTTTTCAATGGCACTGACCCCATCCCACCGCATGGCCGCATGGGTGGCTCGCCCGGGAATGGTGAGTCGAAATGTCAAAGCCCCCGATTGAATTGGGCTCATTTTTAAGGATGTGGGTTCCAGGATAACGGCGCCATCTCCATGATAACCTTTCACAATATTGGTCAATGTGCCGCAGCCGCCCGATTCTTCGCCCACTACCGATTGAACCATGACATTACCATTAGGCTTGAATCCAATCTCTTGAAGTACTTGAATGGCAAAAATTCCGGATGCTAACCCTGCTTTCATATCGCAGGAGCCACGGCCGTAAATACGACCATCTTTCACTGATCCAGACCAAGGCGATTCATCCCAAAGTGCTTCCGCTCCGGTGGGGACCACATCCACATGACCATTTAAAATAAGGGAGCGGCCTTGGCCATTTTTCCAATGCCCAACTACATTGGTTCGTGTGTCAGGAGAAAATCCATCATCACAAAATGCAGGGTGATCCTGGATTGCATCAAAATGAACGGGAACTTTTTTAGTGGCCAGTCCCAGTTGATTTAGTTTTTCAAATATAATATTTTGAACATGTCCTTCATCGTTCGCCAAACTGGGAGACTGAACCAAAGTTTGGATAAAAGAGATGATATCATCTTTGGTCGCTTTCAGAGATTCATCAATTTTTGATTGATACTCAGGCACGCTTTTTCCAATAATAATAAAGGGGAAGGCCTGCCACAACTAGAATAGTCCCAATGGCCGCATCGCGGGGCGCTTCCATAATTGTATTTATGGTCAGAAAGACTGAGAACAAAATGAAGATGGCCGGTATCCATGGATAGAGGGGTGTTCTATAGGG
>LSCF01000097.1 GCA_001577025.1 Fidelibacterota bacterium TCS55
TTATGTAAAAGCATTGCTGGTAACTTATTCCAAGCGTTACGCCCATAAATCGTTGTTTGTTCGTTCCGGACTCCCCACTATATCCTCGGGAATAATAACTAAGTCCAACCTGAAGATAATCCGTTAGCAAAGGACGATGGTGTGAAAATAGTTTTCGAACCCCATATCCATTAACCTCTAATGTAAAAACTTGGCCAGCATAATCCGTGGTAAAATCTGGCTTCACTTTCTTTTTATAATCGCTAGATGGTAAGTATGACCAATTCAGATTGACTGCATCATCCAGTGCCGGGTGTAAATATAAAAAAACACCCAACCCACTCCCTGCCAAATTGGATAGGATATCCTCTGTTGATGCATTATACGTGGAATACCCATCTAACAATTCAATAAACAAACCATTTATGGCAGGAATGGTAAAGCCCCAAAAGGCCGATGCTTTCCTGGAGAACCCGTGCCGTTCATAATTATAAATCAAAGCGCGTGTTAGCAAACTCCATGTATAAATATGACCCAATTTGTCCGCCCCGCCATTATATGAGTCTTCTCGAAACCAGCCTTCATTTTCTATGGCGAATTCACCGGTCCATCGATCAGAGTAATTCCAGAAATAAATGCCTCCCAAAATAATAGCGCCTTGTAACCCAAGAGCAAAACGATGTGCTTTCGGGTTGGGTTGTATTGTAGATGATTCCTTTTGTGCTTTAAAAAGTATATCCTCCCCTTCAGTCCGTGAAAAAAGAACAGTCGCGGAACTGAGTATCAGTGAGATCAATATTTTTCTATATTTCATTATAAATCCAGATAGAATTTATCCTATTTAAGTCAATTATTAAAATGGGCTGCTGAATTATATTATTCTAATAAACGCATGACCAATTCTGGAACGCCATCCCCCGCCTTTTTTGCAATTACATTAAAATTATGGATATTGACCCCATCCATTCCGTTGGGATCAATATAGAACTTATCAGCAAAATGGGGGGCATAGTTCACCAATCCTGCCGCAGGATAAACCGCCAATGATGTGCCGATGACCATGAGAATATCAGCCAATTCTACAATGGGAATTGCTTCTTCTATCATGGGTACCGGTTCCCCAAACCAAACTATATGTGGACGCAACTGGGATCCCTTCTCACATGTGTCCCCAATGTTAATCTGTGAACCATTTAAGGGATAAATTAATGATGCATCAATAGAACTGCGGGCTAAATCGATTTCACCATGCAAGTGCAACACGCGTGTTGAACCGGCCCGCTCATGGAGGTTGTCAATATTTTGGGTAATAATCGTTACATGAAAATGCTTCTCTAAATCCGCTAAAGCCAAATGGGCTTTATTTGGCTCTGCTTCCAAAACCTGAAGGCGTCTTTCATTATAAAAATTAAGTACCAATTCCGGATCGCGCGCAAACGCCTCCGGCGTTGCCACATCATAGACATTATGGTTTTCCCACAGACCGTCACTATCCCGAAATGTTTTGAGACCGCTTTCCGCACTCATCCCGGCACCAGATAAAATTACAATTCGTTTCATTCTACAAATTAAAAAGTCCATTACAACTATTTCAAGATTAGTCCTTCATGATTCCGATGGACTTGCTTTATATTTCCATTCAAAATTGGAGGGAAACTATGGCATGGATTGATATCATTAATGAAGACAAGGCTGAGGGAGACCTGAAAGCGCAATACGCCAACCTGGTTGAACCGTGGGGCGGTGTAGATAATATTTTAAAGATTCACAGTCTAAACCCCGCATCGTTAGATGCCCATGTGCAATTATATAAAACTGTTATGTATGGGAAGTCTCCCATTCGCCGACCCGACCGGGAAATGATTGCCGTGGTCGTATCCACCATCAATCAATGCCACTACTGAATTGTCCATCATGGGGAGGGTCTCCTCAAACTCACAAAAGATGAATCATTGGTGAATCAATTGAAATCAGACTACACATTGGCCGACATCACCCCTGCCCAAATGGCCATGCTGGATTATGTCGCCAAACTTACCGAGCGACCTGCGGATATGATTGAGAGTGATATTCATCGCCTCCGGGAAATGGGCTTCAAAGATCGTGCAATTTTGGATATCAATCAAATTGCCGCTTACTATGCCTATGTTAATCGCATTGCCGATGGTCTTGGCGTAGATTTGGAAGATTTCTGGAACAATAAATAACCCATGTCTGATCAACCGAAACTAAAGCGCGTCCTGTCGCTTATGGATGCCACCATGATCAATGTTGGAGGTATCATTGGATCAGGTATATTCATGGTGCCGGCAACAGTTGCCCTCTATACAATGTCTTCTTCCCTCTTTTTTACAGTCTGGATCATTGGTGCTTTGGTTAGTTTATTTGGTGCCCTTTCTGTGGCAGAACTGGGTGCAGCCATGCCACGTGCCGGCGGACAGTATGTATATTTGAGCGAGGCTTATGGTCCTGTATGGGGATTTCTCTATGGCTGGTCAGCTGTAGCTGTGATTAATACGGCATCGTTGGCCGCCGTGGGCGTTGCTTTTGGTGAATATTTACAATTTTTTTTCCACCTTTCACCATTAGAAATTCGATTAATCTCAATCAGCATGGTAGTTGGATTAACCTTAATCAATATTGTAGACGTTAAAGCAGGGGCTCGTTTTCAAAATGGTTTTACCATCGCAAAGGTCAGTGCTATCGCAGTGGTCATTTTACTTGGTTTAACAATGGATGGTGGTTCCATAAAAAATCTAGACCCATTATTCAGCGGAAGGTCTTTATATACCCTAATCGGGCCCATGGGGTTGGCCATGGTGGCCGTTTTATGGACATTTGATGGTTGGATATTTGTCACCTATGTGGCTGGAGAAGTCAAAGAGCCCAATCGCAATATTCCACTTTCTCTTATTTACTGCATGGCAATTATAACGACTGTTTATCTTTTATTGAATTATACATTGGTCTATGTATTGGGTTTTGAAGTAATGGTCAACTCCCAAATGGTGATGTCAGATGCAGCTTCTATTTTTATGGGCGAGCAAGGCGCTATGATTATTACCATTATTATTTTAATCTCACTCATCGGAGCTAATAATGGATTTACTCTCACCAGTGCCAGAATAAATTATGCTATGGCTAAAGATGGACTTTTCTTTAAAAAAGCTGCAGCTGTCCATCCAAAATATAAATCTCCTGCCAACGCACTGATGATCCAATGCTTTTGGGCTGCATTTCTTACTTTCACTGGCACCTTTAACCAGCTTATTACTTATATTATTTTTGCCTCATGGATATTTTACGGTATGTCTGCCGGTGCTGTCATTATCCTTCGAAAGAAAAAGCCTGATATGGAAAGACCCTATAGAACACCCCTCTATCCATGGATACCGGCCATCTTCATTTTGTTCTCAG
>LSCF01000098.1 GCA_001577025.1 Fidelibacterota bacterium TCS55
GGAAATAACTTTTCTGCCTGATTTTCATTCAGTTCTAAATAATCCGTGAGTTTCCAGATCATCATCATTTCCATACGTTCACCGTATTGGCCACCGGGACCTTTCGGCATCCCTGGTTGGGCCAAAAGCAATCCGCTTGTGATCGATAAGGTTAAAATGGTAGCGATACTTTTCATGGTGTTCCTCCATTAGACATAGCAACTACAGGTTCAAATTGAATATCATCTAAAAAGGCCATGGTTTCCCAGATATCATCGCTGGTACTTACAAGGTAGTCGGCCAATTCATATATATAGGCTTCCGTTTCAGAATCCATCACTTCCATAGCATAGAGATCAGTGGATCTATAAACAGTGGGGTCATCTGTAAGTTGGCTAAATGATGCCATACCAAACACAGCCACCAAAGCTGTAGCTGCAACCCCATTCATGAAGCCAACTTTCTTTTGATAACGACGCTGCCGTTCACCATGAAGTTTGGCTATGAATACATCACCATCCGGAGATGAGAAATCAGCCTGTTTAATCTGTTGGAATCTATTTTCAATATTCATGATTTAGTCTTCAAAAAAATCTTTTAATGTTTTTACGGCGTGGTGATAGTTCACCTTCGCCGAATTTTCACTGATACCCATAATTTCAGAAATTTCTCTGTAGGGCATTTCTTGGGCAATACGCATGGTTACGACCATCCTTTGGCGGGAAGGTAGGATTGCCACCGCATCCCACAATTCTTTTCGACGCCATTCATCTTCATGGCTGGTGTCCATATAACCCGGTTCTGGCATTTGGTCCAAATGGAGAAGGTTTCGCCACTTGTTTCGCCGGAGATAGGAATTGGACATATTAATGTTTGCCCGGAATAAGTATGTTTTGAATTCTGATTCAAATCGAAATTTCTTAAGTGCTTTAAACATTTTGATAAAAACATCCTGTGCAAGGTCCTCAGCTTCGATTTCATCCTTGGTGAATTTAATAAAAAAACCATAAGTATCAGGGAGATGACGTTTGACCAATTCGTTGAATGCAGCCTCATTGCCATCCTGAAATTCCTTTATCAATTCGTGGTCTGTTTTCATGCATTTTCTACTTAGACAAGGTTGAACTTAAATAGTTAAAAATTATTTCCAAAAAAAAGAGGCTGCCTCATTCTCTTGAAACAGCCTCTTTAATTCTTTGATAATTCTCAGAAGATTAACCTTTTCTTCCATCTCCCTTTTTACCATCTTTCCCTTTATTGCCGCAATGACGGTCATATTGCATTCCCAGAACGGTAAAGATCTTAATTATCTCGGTTTGCTTTTCGGTAAATAATGCTTCAATCTTGGCATTTCGATCAGCCATTATTGATTTTAATCCTTCATGGACTTCTTTACGATCCAATTCAGAATCTTTGGCCTGTTGCAAGTATACTTTTACCGCTTCATTGGTTTCTTCATTAATTGTTTTTAAACCTGCGTTTTGATCAGAAGTCATTTCTAATGCATCCACCATGGCTTGATGGGCAGCCTGTCGGGCTTCTTCCATCTTCTGTTTCATTTCGGCTTGCAATTCCTCGAGCTTTTGTTTTTGCTCATCTGTTAACAGATCGTCGATATCCGCTTTCATGGCTTCATGCAATGCCTCTAATTCAGTCCCAGCTGTATCTTTATCTTTGGTCCCTGCTTTCACTTCTTCCATGATGGCGCGCATCTGCTTACCATAGGATTCCATGATTTCTTCTAAAGCTGCTTTTTGATCATCGGTTAACATTTTATAAATCATGCGTAGATCAGCATCACCCTTATCGCCTTTGGGCCCACCATGGCCTTTATGGTCCATACCGCCACCAAACAAATAGGGTACTGAATTCTCATCCATCCATTTAAATAGACGGGTTTTTTCTTCGTCTGAAAGTTTACCCTGCATTTCTGCTGCCACTTTCCAAAGGAAACCAGGATCATGGCGATGTTTACCATCTTTTCCGTGTTTATTCAAAGCTGCATTAAGCGCATTTATACTGCTGGAGCTAAGACCAACATCCGCATCCAACCCATCGGAAAATGCTTGTAATTCCTCGTCATCCAAGTGAACTACTTCATCTTTATTGAGCCCTTCACAACCAATTGCTGCAAAAAGTATTAGCGCGAGTAAATACGTTAATTTTTTCATAATTATTCCTTTTTTCCCATGAATGACATCTAAAAGTGTTTCCCAGTTAGACATTAAAAGGGACTAGAAGTTAAAAATAATTTAAGAAAAATTAAAGGGCCGTCCCGGATACTCCGAAACGGCCCTTTTTTATCACAATCAAATGAATAATGTTAATTAACCGTTATTGCCTTTGCGACCGCCTCGTTTATTTTTTCCACCACCTTTTTTGCCTTTGTTACTGCGATGTTTTTTCTTCCGCAATTCAAGCGCTTTATGGATCTTGATAATCTCAAGTTGTCCATCGGTGAAGAGGGCTTCCAATTTATCATTCTTTTCAGTGAACACGTTCTTAAGTGCTGCGCGGAAGGATTCTTTATCCAGGTCACCATTTTTCACCTGCTCAAATAATCCTTTAGCTGCTTCATGCGCTTCGGTATTTATCGCATCAAACGATGTAACTTGGTCTGAGCTCATTCCTAGCACTTCTATCATAACGGCTTTTGAAGAATCTCTATAAGCTTGGCGTTTTGCTTTCCTATCAGCTTTATTCTGTTCAATTTGAGCTTTTTGTTCTTCAGTCAGTAAGTTCTCAATTTCTAGTTTCATAGCCTCTTTTAAGGCATCTAATTGAGCCTTTGCATCTTCTTTAGATAAAGTACCATCCTTAACTTGCTGATAAACTCCTTTGAATTTTTCTTTATATGCAATTTTGATAGCTTTGAAGGTTACTTTTTGATCATCCGTCAATACTTTTTTTATGTGACTAAAATAACTTTTCGCGCTTTTTTTACTTTTTCCTTTTTTACTTTTAGGACCACCAAAATATAGTACTTCTTTTTCATCCATCTTTTCAAAGAGTCTCGCCTTTTCTTCAACGGACAGTTTTAGAGATAATTCGCCAGCAACTCTCCAGAGGAAGCCTGGTTTACGGTGTTTTCCCCCGCCTCCATGGCGATTTAGGACACCATTAACCATTTCTGTAGAAGATTTGCTTAAACCCAG